>JAENWT010000041.1 GCA_016650125.1 Thermoleophilia bacterium | reverse complement strand
GCTCTTCACTCGACTCGACGCCTTCCACTCCGAGGTCCTTGAAGCGCTCGGCGGACACGAACTTGTCGAAGGCGAGCACTTCCATGTCGAAAGCCTGGGCCCGCTTGGCAACGAGCTGGCCGATGCGGCCGAAGCCGATCACGCCGAGGGTCTTGCCGTAGAGCTCGGCACCCTTGTACTTGCCGCGGTCCCAGCGACCGGCGACCAGTGAGCCGTGGGCCTGGGGCACGTTCCGGAAGAGGGCCAGGGCCAGCGCGAGCGTGTGCTCGGCAGCGGCGACCGAATTCGATTCCGGCGCGTTGGCGACGATGATGCCGCGCTTGGTCGCGGCCGGGATGTCGACGTTGTCGACGCCGGTACCGGCGCGGCCGATGACCTTCATGCGGTCGGCCCGCTCGATCAGTTCCGGGGTCAGCTTGGTGGCCGAGCGGATCAGGATCGCGTCGTAGTTGCCGATCTGGTCGGCAAGTTCCTCATCGGTCATATCGAGGCCGAGATCGACTTCAAACTGTTCGCGGAGAAGGTCCACGCCGCTGTCGGCGATCTTCTCTTTGACCAATACTTTGGCCCTGTCGCTCAAAAAAACCTCCTAGTTGCCGGGCTCGGGTGAGCCGGCTTCGATCAGGACCTTTTCCGCGGCGCCCGCGGCGGTTCCCGGTTCACATTCGTAGCCGAGCTCGATCAGCGCCATCTCCAGCCCGGTGAGGGCGATGATGATGTCGAAGGCGCCGTAGTAGCCGCAGTGCGCGATCCGGACGATCTGGCCCTTGAGGTGGCCCTGGCCGCCGGCGACCGTGATGCCGAGTCCGTCCCGCATCAGCTTTGGGACCTTGGCACCGTCGATCGAATCGGGCAGGTGCGCTCCGGTGACTACGTTGGCGTTCTCGTCGTCGGGGCCGAAACGCCGCAGGCCCATCGCGGCGATGCCGGCACGGGCGGCCTTCGCGAGCGTGGCGTGGCGGGCGTAGACGTTGTCGAGGCCCTCCTCGTCGATCATCTTCAGGGCGACGTCGAGCGCCATCCAGGCGGTGACCGCCGGGGTGAAGGGGCTGTCGGAGGGCGACTTGCGCTGACCGCTCGCGGTCTTGTTCCAGTCGAAGTAATAGCGGCCGGTCGGGTTTGCGGCGGCGGCATCGAGCGCCTTCTGCGACACCGAAGCGAAGCCGAGCCCGGGCGGGCACATCAGGGCTTTCTGCGAGCCGGCGACGACCACGTCGACACCCCATTCGTCCTGGGGCAGCGGAACGGCGCCCATGGCCGAAACGGCGTCGACGCAGAGGATCGTGTCGTGCTTCTTCGCGACTTCCGCCAGGGTTTTCACGTCGTGGAGCACGCCGGTCGAAGTCTCTGAGTAGGTGACAAACAGCGCCTTGGCCGGCTTCTCGAGCCCGGCGAGGGCCTCGTCCACCCTGGCCGGGTCGATCTTGGTGCCCCACTCGAACTCGAGGTGGGTCAGATCGGCCCCGTAGGCCTCACAGAGTTCCGCCCAGCGCTCGCCGAACTTGCCGGCCGAAGCGACGACCGCAGGCTCACCGGCCTCAACCAGGTTGGCGACTGCCGATTCGAGCGCCCCTGAACCCGACGAAGCGAAAACGAGCACGTCGTTCTCGGTCTGGAAAACCGTCTTCAGGCCGGCCAGCGACCGCTCGTAGACCTCGATGAAGGCGGGGGCCCTGTGGTAGAGGATCGGTTCGGCCATGACCTGGCTCACTGCCGGGGGCAGCGGGGTCGGGCCGGCTGTCATCAGATACGACTTGTTGTAGATGCCTGGGCTCATTGGACGGTGGAGGATATTGATCCGGCGCGGCGGACCACCGGCCGCACTTCCATCTGGCTCTAGACGCGGTCCGAAGGCAGGGGTAGTGTGGGGGTCGTCTTCATTTCTTGCCAAAACCCATGAGGAGCTGCCTTGTATCCCGTCACTTATGAAGCCGACTATCTCAAAGAGAGAAACCGGCTCACCACGTTCTTCCGCTACATCGTCGCCATCCCCTGGATCATCGTGGCCTACGTGTACTCGATCGCCGCATCGGTGGTCGTGCTCATCGCCTGGTTCGCGCTGGTCTTCACGGGCCGGTATCCGCAAGGTATGTACAACTTTGTCGGTGGCGTACTGCGCTTCATGATGAGGGTGAACGCCTTCATCGGGCTCCAGACCGACGAGTGGCCATCGTTCGGGCTGAGTGAAGAGCCGGCCTATCCGGTCCGGGTCCATTTCGCACCACCGGCCGCCAAACAGAGCCGGGTCTCGGTCTTCTTCAGGATAATCCTGCTGGTGCCGCTGATCCTGATGTCCTACCTGATCTCGGCCCTGCTGGGAGTCGTCTCGGCGATCTCCTGGGTGACCATCGTCTTCCGCGGTTACCAGCCGGCCGCGATCCACAACGCACTCGCCTGGTCACTGAGCTGGACCACACGCGTCACCGCCTACTCGTGGCTGATGCGCGACGAGTACCCCCCGGTAGGAGACGAAATCCCGGTAAACGTCGATCCCCCGGCCCTGGAAGACCAGCCGCAGCAGCAGGCAATCGACCCGGTAGCAGCAGAGCAAAACCCACCGCCCCCAGCAGTCTGAGCAGGACAAGCAGATAAAAGAAAAAGGCCCGGCAAACGCCGGGCCTTTTTTTCGATGTGCCACGGGGGCGGGGTATCGGCGATTCGATGTCGGTCTACCGCAATGGCGGGCAAAACTGAATCAGGAGAACGGGCCTGGAGTTTTTGCCCTCTCGCCGCTATCAGCGCTTTGCATCAGGCACCGAATTTGCCTTCGGGCAAATCCGGTGTTTGCTGCAGTGACAGGTCGCCTGCGACATCGCAGGGGTCAGCTTCGGCGAACTGGGTCGGTTACGACCTGAGCCTGGGTCCCTAACCGACCCAGTTCCGGATTTGGCTTCCTGCCTGGGTCTCGGG
>JAENWT010000040.1 GCA_016650125.1 Thermoleophilia bacterium | reverse complement strand
TGGTCAGGCGGCCCTGGGGCGTCAACGAAGCGTTAGCGTGCACTTCCATCCGGGTGTCTCCTTGCGGCTGGTTGTCAGATACCTCCAGCATGCAGGGTCCACCCGGATTTAAGGAACAACGTGCTTAGGAATTACAGCTAGAGCCCGAAACCCGCGTGGATGTGGTTTTCGTGATCTGCGAGGGCGAAGGCCGGGCCGGCTCCGTCGAGGTCCCAGCCGTAGATCAGCTCGTCCGGCTTGACACCGTCCGGCAGCGAGGCGAGGAAGAGGCCGACTTCGGTGCAGGGACTTTCGGCCGACTGATCGGTGCAGGAGACGCCGTTCACCGAAGCGATGTCCATGGCGCGGCCGCCCGAGTGGTTGGAGATGTTGCCGCTGGCGGTCGTCAGGCTGTGATCGGACTTGAGCGCCGAGATGGTCAGGCTGTACTTCTGCGTCAGCATCGCCAGCAGGTTGATCACCCGCGAATCGATCTGGCCGGACTGGATGTCGTTCTGTGCGGCGGCGTTGAGGATCACCAGGTTGTCCCAGTTGATGTCGGTCGCGTTCGTGGTCGGCGCGGGGAAGGCGATGTTCCAGGTGGACTTGACCGTGTCGCACTCGCCGGCGATCTGTGCCGCTTCGCGCATCGCCGCTTCGACGTACCAGGAGGCGTGGTTGTGCTCGAACAGGCCCTCCTCGATGCTCGGCTTGGACCAGAGCATGCGGGCGAAGGTGGAGACGGCGTCCCAGGGCTCGTCGCGCTGGACGTAGCCGTCGTCGTTGCCGTCGACGCCGAACTTCTGCCACTCCTCGCGGCTGAGGCCCATGGCGCCGGTGTCACGCATCTGCTTCCGGGTCATGCCGCGGCCGTAGTCGGATTCGAGGCGGGCGACGGCGGCCAGGGCCCAGACTCCTCGCTGGCCGAGCTCGTAACGGGAAGACGCTGCCTCGAAGGCACGCATGTAATAGCTGGGGACTTCGAGGGTCCGGACGATGTCGGGCTTGCAGACGAAGACCTTGAGGTCCTCGTCGACTTGCACGGTGTCAACGAGGTCGCCGTAACAGGCGGCCTTGTCGAGCACGTCCTGGACGTACCAGTCGGCGTGGTTGTAGGCCCAGACCGCGTCGTACCAGTCGTTCGGGGCACCGGCCGCGGCCAAATAGCGGGCGGCCGAGGTGATCGCGTCCTTGGGGTTGTAAGGATCGGCCTTGCCGTCCCCGTCCCCGTCGGTGCCGTACATGTCCCAGGTCGCCGGCATGAACTGCATCCAGCCCTGGGCACCGGCGTAGGAAGTGACCGTGTTCAGCCGGCCGAAGTCGGTCTCGACCTTGTTGATCGCGGCCAGGATCTGCGGGCCGCGCTCACCGAGGTCGTACTGACCGGCGGCCTTGATGTAGATCGGGATCAGGTTCTTCGGCGGCCCGGTGCTGCCGTCGCAGGCGGCGACCGGCGTGCCGTCACCGGACAGGCCGGCGCCGGGGTTCATGGTGATCGTCGGCGCGGTGCTCGGGGCGAGCTCCTCAGCCGACTGCGGCCGGTCGGTCCCGGGATCGATTTCTTCGGTCTTCGGGTCGGCCGACTGTGGCTTCTTTTCTTTCTTGTCCTCGGCCGGTGGGTTCTGCTTGTCGGTATCGGGCGTCTTCGAAGGAGTTGTCTTCGGCGGCGTCGCTCCGCCGGTGGAGTCGGCTTGCGGGGCAGTGGTGTGCGGCGCGTCGGTTATCGGCTGGGCGCCGTCAGCGAAAGCCGCCTGCCCTGTCGCCAGGAGCGCTCCCACCGAAATCGTTGCCAAAGCTGTTCTGAATCTCCCCATGGCCCCCGTTTACCCCCGGACCTCTGAGACGAGCCACTTCTTGCCTTTTTGCTGTTCGAGCGCGAGCCGCAGTTCACTGGTCGCCCCCGAGCGCAGCAGAGAAACGCTTACTTCGAGGGTCTCGCCGCTCTTGTCGCCCTTGACTACGTTCATCACGCTGGCCTTCGGGATGTCACCGTTGGACGGCTGCCGTGGCGGGTCCTGCTTCAGTTCCTTCGAAAGCTTCCGTGTCGCGGTCTTCTCGAAGTCCTCGACGGCTCCCTTCTTGCCGACCTCATAGTCAACGAAGGTCATCGCGAATGTGTGTGCCACCTTGAGCGGCGGCGAGTCCGGCGTTGCCGAAGGCTTGACCACAGTTGCGTATGGGTCCAGGGCCGACTTGTTCGCAACGCCGCCGCCCGATGCACCCGAATCTTTGGCGGTGCCGGAAGTCTTGTCGAAATTCGGAACGACGCCCTTGAGCGTGTCATCCGGCGCGGCGTCCGAAGGAGGGGTCACGGGAGTCACCGGGGCCGGGATGGTCGGCGCGACCACGGTCTCGGCCGGCACTTCGGCGACCATCGGCGTGGTTTCGCCGTTCTTGGCCTCGCCGTGGAAGTAGAAGGCGGCGCCGATGGCCGCCGCGGTCAAGGCCAGCAGCATCGTTGCACCGATGTATGCAAGCGGGCTGCGATAACGCAGGGTTTTCGTGAACCGCTTGAAGGAATCTCCGATCGGCCAGAGAATTCGTTTCTCTACGGCCCAGTAAAAGCGGCGAATCGGCCAGGTCAGGCCACCCGGTGTCCGACCTCCGGATTCGGGGTAATCTGGCTCGTCGAGCCGTTGTTCCGCCTGCCTGAGGCGATCCTGGTCTTCGTTCATGTTGTTTTTTGCCCCTCCCAACCGCTCCCCCGGGGGGATGCAGAGTAGTACGGGAACCCCAAAGGGTATCTAAAGAAGAGCCCTGCCGAGCGAGATTGTTCAGTGAGTTACTCAACAAGGGAATTTACCGGTCGAGACTCCGATATGGGTTACGACTTCGTGAAGATGAGTTCACCGTCTTCGGCGCCCACGACGATCCGGTCCCCTTCGGAGAACTCGCCTTCGAGCATTTTCAGCGCTAGCGCGTCTACCAGCCGCTTTTGAATTACCCGTTTCAGCGGCCTCGCCCCGTAGGTCGGGTCGTAACCGAGGTTGCCCAGCAGGGTTTTCGCGTCTGCGGTCAGTTCGATCTCGATATCGCGCTCGGCTACCCGCCTGGTCAGATCCTCTATCTGCAGGTCGACGATCTGACCGATGTCGTCCTTCGAAAGCCGGTGGAAGATCACCGTGTCGTCGATCCGGTTGAGGAACTCGGGCTTGAAGGTCTTGACGAGCACGGTGTCGATCCGCTCCCGGATCTTCTCGTCGATCCGCTCGGCGGCGATCTCCGCCGAGCCGACGTTCGAGGTCATGATGAAAACGGCGTTGGTGAAGCTCACGGTGCGGCCCTGGCCGTCGGTGAGCCGGCCGTCGT
>JAENWT010000039.1 GCA_016650125.1 Thermoleophilia bacterium | reverse complement strand
TCTCTCCGAGGTCACAGTTCTGAATAACTGCATCAAAGTTGGTATTTCCGTACTCGGTCTGCGCTCAGGAAACGATCGTAAAACCAACTTCGATGTCTCGACTAGCTGACCATGTCTTTACCGGGCTACCCCGGTATGGCCTAAACGGCGAAACGGAAGTCCATATAGCTGCGGTACTCGGCCGACCTTTGAGAGGTGACCCGGATCGAGGCCACATAGTGGCCCTTTTCCGGGCCACTTCGGGCTTGGGCGTGGTTCGGGTACCCCTGTCCAGGTGCCTCGCTGTTGGATCAACCTGGGCGCGGCGCGAACGATTTCTCGTCCCGTCGATTAACCGCATCCTGGACAGGGGTACCCGGACCGCGCCCACGGCACGTCGCTACCCCGGCATCCTGGACAGGGGTACCCGCACCGCGCCCCACTGCAGACCGATAAATAGGATCCACCAGTGAGCGATCTTGAAACACTGATCCTTCTGATTGCGGTTGCCGTTCTTTTTGTTCGGCTCGCTGACCTTGTCTCGATTCCTTATCCGATCGTGCTCGTCCTGCTCGGAGTCTCGATCGGCCTGATCCCCGGAGCTCCGGGGTCTCAGATCCCGCCGAACGTGATCTTCCTGATCTTCCTGCCGCCGTTGCTCTTCTCGGCGGGGCTTTCGACTTCGCCGCGGGAGATGAAGGAGGAGACCGGGGCGCTCGGAGGCCTCGTGATCGGCCTCTCGGTCGTGACCATGGTTGCGGTGGCCTGCGCTGCCCAGATCGTCGTGCCCTGGCTCGACTGGCCGGAGGCGCTTCTGCTCGGTGCGATCGTCGCCCCGACCGATCCCGTCGCGGCAATCGCGACTTTCACCCGGGTCGGAGTGCCGCAACGGGTCTCGCGACTGGTCGAGACCGAGAGCATGATCAACGACTCGACCGCGCTGGTTCTCTACCGCGTCCTGCTGACCGCGGTCGTGGCCGGCGCCTTCAGCCTTCAGCACGCGGCCTTCGATCTCGTGGTCGGAGTGATCGGTGGGGTTCTGATCGGGCTGGGCATCGGCTGGATAACGGCCCGGCTTCAGCGCAGCCTCGACGACCCGCCGCTTTCGATCCTGCTCTCGGTAGTCGTCGCCTACGCCTCGTACCTGATCGCCGACAACGTCGGCGCCTCCGGAGTGTTGTCGGCGGTCACCGCCGGCCTCTACATGGGCTGGATGTCGCGGTCGTCGACCGACGCCGAGACCAGGCTGGACGCCAACGCCTTCTGGGGCACCTTCATCTTCGCCCTCAACGTGCTGCTCTTCATCCTGCTCGGTCTGCGCCTGCCTTCGATCATCGAAGCGGTACAGGACACGATGAGCGTGGCCCAGATGATCGGATATGGCGCTCTGGTCAGCATGGTCGTGATCGTGGTCCGGCTGGCCTGGCAATTCGGGCCGGTGACGATCGGGCGGGTGTTCTCGCCGGCACTCCGGTTCGACACCGGCGACGGCTGGAAGGAGCGTCTGGTGGTCGGCTGGTCCGGGATGAGGGGCGCCGTCTCACTCGCCGCCGCCCTGTCCCTGCCGCTCACGCTGAACAGCGGTGCGGACTTCGAGAGCCGGGAAACGCTGATCATCCTGACCGTCGCCGTGATCTTCGCGACGCTGGTCGTGCAGGGCCTGACCCTGCCGGCGCTGATCCGGCGGATCGGCCTGACCGCCGACGAAGACTGGTCAGAGGATGAGGCCCGCGCACGGGCGGCACTCGCGAAGGTCGCGCTGAAGCGCATCGACGAACTGGAACGCGATCGGCCTGACGTGCCCGACGACGTATTCGAACGGTTCCGCAAGGTCTATGGAAACCGATCTGCCCGCTGGGAAAAGGCATTGGTCAAGGGGGACCACCCGGCCGAGACGAGCAAGGACTTCCGCTCGAGCCCCGATATCCGCCGCGAATTGATCGAGGCCGAACGGGAAGAGCTGCTGCGGCAGCGTCAGGAGGGCGAGGTCGATCACGAGCTCCACCGGCGGATGGAGCGGGAGCTCGATCTCGAGGAGACCAAACTGCCGTCGTTCTCCGAGGTGGAAAGGGGGATACCGTAAGCCGATGCGAGCCGTAGTGATGAAAGCGACAGGACCGCCCGAGAACATGGTGGTCGAAGAGCGTCCCGACCCGGTGGCCGGTCCCGGAGAGATCCGGATCGCGGTCAAGGCCGCGGGCATCAACTTCGCCGAGCTGCTGGCCCGGTCCGGGGTGTACCCCGATGCGCCGAAGCCGCCGTCGGTACTGGGCTACGAGGTCGCGGGCGAGGTCGAGTCGCTCGGTAAGGGAGTGCAAGGGTTTGCCGTCGGCGACGCCGTCTTCGCACCGACCATGTTTGGCGGGCAGGCCGAACTGGTCACGGTGCCGGTCGGCGACGTCTACGCCAAGCCGGAACGGCTAAGCGTCGAAAAGGCCGCCGCCCTGCCGGTGAACTACTGCACCGCCCTCGCGGCCCTGGTCGAGATGGGCGGGTTACACGAAGGCCAGCGCGTCCTGATCCACGCCGCGGCCGGCGGCGTCGGCACCGCGGCGATCCAGATCGCGACCGAGATCGGCGCCGAGATCTTCGGTACCGCGTCACCGGGCAAACACGATGCCCTGCGCGAAATGGGAGTGAGCCACCCGATCGATTACCGCAACGACGATTTCGAGAAGGTCGTGAACGAGATCACCTCCGGAGAAGGCGTTGATCTGATCATCGATGCCACTGGCCCGACCAACTTTCGCAAGGACTACCGGATCCTTCGCCCCGGAGGCAAGATGGTCATGTACGGACTCTCCGAAGTCCAGGGTGCCAAGGGTTTCCTCGACCGGCGGACGATCAGTGCACTGGTCCGGATGCCGCTGGCGACCTCACCCTGGTGGAAGAGTCTCGCGATCATGAACGAAAACAAGGGGATCTTCGGCCTCAACCTGCTCGACTGGTGGAAGAAGGAAGGGTTGAGCCGGCTCGGAGTGATGCTCCAGACCCGTCTCGACTCCGGACAGTTCGATCCGGTCATCGCCAGGACATTCAGCTTCGAGGAAGCACCCGAGGCGCACCGCTACATCGAAAGCCGCCAGAACATCGGCAAGGTCCTGCTCATCCCTTGAAAACCGCTGAGGCCGTGCGCTACCCTTTGGGCACAGTGAATCATCGACTGAACAACCCGGCGCGACTTCTCCTTCTCCCCTTCGGGGGAAATGATCGCCGGGCGGCGCGTTAGCCGCGAGCAGACTCAGAAGTTCCAGTTTCGAATAAGTAAGGAGAAGTCCCATGACCGACAGTACGGGCAATCAGAACGACGCAGAGAACCGCGTCCACATTTTTGACACCACCCTGAGAGACGGCGAGCAGTCTCCGGGCATCTCGCTCAACACGTCCGAGAAGGTCGAGATCGCGCACCAGCTGGCGCGCCTCGGCGTCGACGTGATCGAGGCCGGATTCCCGATCACCTCACCCGGTGACTTCGAAGCGGTCGAGCAGATCGCCCGCCGGGTCGAAGGCCCGACGATCTGCGGCCTGGCGAGGGCGCAGAAGGGCGACATCGAAGCCGCCTGGAACGCGATCCGCGATTCCGAGCGGCCCCGCATCCACACATTCATCTCGACCTCGGACATCCACATCGAGCATCAGATGCGGAACACCCGTGAAGACGTGAAAGTGGGGGCGAAGGCCGCCGTTGCGCACGCCAAGTCCTACTGCGATGACATCGAGTTCTCGCCGATGGACGCTACGCGGGCCGACGTCGAGTTCACGGCCGAGGTCTGCGCGATCGCCGTGGCCGAAGGTGCCACCGTGGTCAACATCCCGGACACCGTGGGTTACACGACTCCGGAGGAGTACTCGAAGTACTTCGCCGACCTCTATGAGTATGCGCCAACGCTTACGGGCGTCGAACTCTCGGTCCATTGTCACGATGACCTGGGCCTGGCCGTGGCAAATTCGTACGCCGGCGTCCTGGCCGGGGCGCGGCAGGTCGAATGCGCGATCAACGGCATCGGTGAACGGGCCGGCAACTGCTCGCTGGAAGAGATCGCGATGCTGATCAAGGTGCGCGAGGACGTCCACGGGCTGACCACGGGCATCAACACCAAGGAGATCGCCCGGACCAGCCGCATGATCTCCCGCCTGACCGGCTACGTGGTCCAGCCGAACAAGGCGATCGTCGGCCGCAACGCTTTCGCCCATGAGTCGGGCATCCACCAGGACGGTGTCCTGAAGGAGCGCTCGACCTTCGAGATCATGGACGCGACCGAGGTCGGCCTCGACTCGAACCAGATCGTGCTGGGCAAGCATTCCGGCCGGCACGCCCTGAAGGATGCCCTGGAGCAGCTCGGCTTCGCGGTCGATGGCAACGCGCTGAACCAGGCCTTCAAGCGGTTCAAGGAGATCGCCGACAAGAAGAAGCAGGTCACGGCACTCGACCTGGAGGCGATCGTCTCCGATGAGATGCGCGAGCGCGAGGAGTCGCACGAGCTCAGCTGGTTCGAAGTCGAGTCGGGATCCGAGCGCGAGCCGAAGGCCCGGGTCGCGGTCCGCATGCCTTCGGGCCAGGATCAGGTCGGCGAGGCCAGCGGCGACGGACCGGTCGACTCGATCTTCAGCGCGATCCAGGAAGCCACCGGCAGCGAGGCCGAACTGCGTGAGTACCACGTGGCGGCGGTGACCGGCGGCGATGACGCCCTCGGCTCGGTGACCGTGATGCTGCGCTCCGACGGTCGCACTGCGACCGGTCAGGGGGTGGCGACGGACATCCTCGAGGCTTCGGCGCGTGCTTACGTGCGGGCGCTCTCGAACCTGCTTGACGGCGTCGCGATCAGCGAGGCGGAAGCGGCGACCGCCGAAGCAGCTTCGGAGATGACGGGCCCCTGACCATGAGTGAGGGATGTCACCCACAGCCCTTGGTTACACGTGTAACTTGGTAGTCGGAGTATTTACTGACACATACAACCATGAAG
>JAENWT010000038.1 GCA_016650125.1 Thermoleophilia bacterium | reverse complement strand
TCGGGCTCAGGTGTGGTTCGGGTACCCCTGTCCAGGTGCCTCGCTGTTGGATCAACCTGGGCGCGGCGCGAACGATTTCTCGTCCCGTCGACCAACCGCATCCTGGACAGGGGTACCCGGACCGCGCCCGCGGCACGTCGCTATCCCGGGATCCTGGACAGGGACACCCGCGCCGCGGCCCACGGCACCGGCTATTCGGCCGAACTCGCGCCGAACGGGTCGTCGCCGGGGTGGAGGATTGCCGCGCTGTCGGGTTTGGACGTGCCGGCAAATGTGTCGATGTTGGCCGGGATCGCGTCGGCCTCGCCCAGCGAGTCGCGGAAGATGTATTCACAGGGGTAGGGACAGTCGCCGACGATGCCGGGGCCCGTGTTCGAGACCGCCAGGACCGGAGTCTGCTGCTTGTTGGCGACAGGATCGGCCTCGGCCGCGGAATTGGAGAAGGTCGGGCCGAGCACGGCGAGCACCTCGTCGTCCTTGACCAGCTTCTTCATGGTCGTGGCCGATGTGGCCGGATCGGCCTTGTCGTTCCGCTGGGTCAGCTCGAGCTTGGCGCCGTTGACACCGTCGTCCGAGTTGATCTCCTTGATCGCGAGCTTGGCGCCGTTTACCTGCTGCGGACCGAAAGCGGCTCCGTCGCCGGTCGTCGAGAAGATCGAGCCGAGCTTGATCGTCGGGGGCGGAGTGGAGGCGGAATCGTCCGGGGAGTCGTCGGAGCCGCATCCGGCAGCGAAGAGGCACCGGCGGCCAGGAGGGCGGCAAAGGCGGGGACGAAGCGGGACCTCCGGGTCACTGGTCACTCCTTTTCGGGCCGATCGCCCGCAGTTGGATTGCGTTGAGGGTGCTGAGGGCGAGGCCGGACAGCACCAGGATCAGGCCGCCGGTCAGTTCCAGCCAGAGTCCGGCCGCGGCCTTGCCGGTGGCATCGAGGTTGCCGGCGCCCGGCGTGTCGTACATACCGGTGTTGCCGATGTCGGGCACGTCGACGATCAGGAAGACCAGGATGACCGCGGCGCCGAGGCCGATGATCACGATCGTCGCGGCCCGGGAGCCGGTGGCGACCGCGAAGACCACGGCAAGTGCGGCCGCGAGCCCGAAGAGCGCCGTGATGAAGCCGTGCTTGTCGAGCAGGTCGACAGTGGCGATCACGTTGCCGAGCTGGTCCTCGAGCGCGTAGGCGGTGACCACCTGGGAGATGATCACGATCAGTGCGCCGAGCAGGGCGGTGATCGCGGCGAGACGGGCCATGCCGGCCGAAGCCTGGTTCATGCCCGGGATCCGGTCGCGGGGCTGTTCACGGTGTGGCGCTGCCTGGTCCGGGCCCGTTTCGGGGCAGGCGCGTCGAGCACCAGACCGATGCCGGAGACCAGCAGTACGGCTCCCGCCCCGACTTCAAGCCAGAACCCGGAGAGCAGCACGCCTTTGACGCCGGAGAAGGCGAGCTCGGCGTCGGCCGTGTCAAGCCCGGCCGGCAGGTCGATCAGCAGCGCGATGGCAAGCGCTACGGCGCCGGCCAGGGCCAGGACCAGCCCGGTGACCCGTTTCCGGGTGAGCGCGGCTCCAGCCGCCGCGAGCACGGCCAGGACACCGGCCACGACCAGCAGCAGTGAATGGTTGTCCAGCGGAGTCTCGGCCTCGAGCCGTGGGGCACGGGTGATCTCCTGGACGTCGACGTAGCCGGGCTGTCCGACCTCGATCGCCCGGAAGTCGAGGAATTGCGAAACGACCAGCAGGCCACCGGCGGCCAGCGCGATCACGATCAGCCCACGCCTCGTCGTGACCACGCGGTCCAGGGCGAGCAGGACCCGGCCGAGCGCTTTGAGGACGGTGCCAGCGAGGGCCGCGACCGCGGCCGCACCGCGGCCGATGGCGCGCAGCAGCCCGGCCGCGCCGGAGACGATGACGCCGCCGAGCGGCTTGATCCGGTCGAGCCCGCCGAGCACGCTGCGGCCGAGGAAGAGGAAGGTCCTGTGGACCTCATTGATCGTGGCGCGCAGCCCGCGCGAGAGCACGTTGCCGGTCATCGGCCGCCGCTTCTTGGTCCGGCGCCGTTGGCGGGCCTCGATCCGCTGCTTCTCGGTCAGGACCGGCTTGCCCGACTTCGCTGACTTCTCGTCGGCACGCTTCTGCTCCTGAAGGCGCTGAGAGGCCTGTCCGGGCTCCGGCACGTCGGACTCGGCCTTCGTGGTCAGGGCCTCGACCCGGTCCTCGGCAGGAGATTTCCCCTTCACTGCTTTCGAGTCTGGTTTCCGCTCAGGTTTTTCCGAATCCAACTCACCCTCCAAAAGGCTAGGCTTAAGGACTGGCAGGTTACCCGTTGTTCTGGCCGAAACCGAGGGCTCCAGCTCTGGTATAGTCGTCCGTCGCTCGGGCAGGCCTCGCACGTTGCGGGGCTTTTTTTTGGCCTGGAGCCGAAAACTTCAACAAGCAAAGAGAAACCATGCCGCGCGAATTCGCACTTGACAAGACCCGCAACATCGGGATCATGGCTCACATCGACGCCGGCAAGACGACGACGACCGAGCGCATCCTCTATTACACCGGCAAGACCCACAAGATCGGTGAGGTTCATGAGGGCGCCGCGACCATGGACTGGATGGAGCAGGAGCAGGAGCGGGGGATCACCATCACCTCCGCCGCCACCGCGTGTGAGTGGCTCGACCACCGCATCAACATCATCGACACCCCCGGCCACGTCGACTTCACGGTCGAAGTGGAGCGTTCGCTCCGGGTCCTCGACGGCGCGATCGCCGTCTTCGACTCCGTCGCCGGCGTCGAGCCCCAGTCGGAGACCGTCTGGCGCCAGGCCGACAAGTACTCGGTTCCCCGGATCGCCTACATCAACAAGATGGACCGCACCGGTGCCGACTTCTACATGTCGGTCCGCACGATCAAGGAGCGTCTCGGCGCCAACGCCGTGCCGATCCAGCTGCCGATCGGCGCCGAGGGTGATTTCCTCGGCATCATCGACCTGGTCACCATGAAGGCCACCGTCTACAAGGACGACCTCGGTGAAGAGATCGACATCATCGACATCCCGGAAGACATGCAGGAGCAGGCCGAGGAATACCGCGGCGCGATGGTCGAAGCCTGTGCCGATCACGACGACAAGCTGATGGAGCTGTACCTCGCCGAAGAGGAGATCTCCGAGGCGCAGATAATGCAGGCGCTCAAGGAAGCGACCCTGGCGATCACCATCACCCCGGTCCTCTGTGGTTCCTCCTTCAAGAACAAAGGCGTGCAGCCGCTGCTCGACACGATCGTCGCGCTGCTGCCGTCGCCGGTCGAGGTTCCAGCCGTCGAAGGCCTGCTGCCGATGAGGAAGGGCGAAGACGAGCGCGAGCAGGACGATCGCCCCGCCGATGACAGTGGCCCCTTCGCCGCACTGGCCTTCAAGGTCATGTCCGATCCTTACGTCGGCAAGCTCACCTACTTCCGCGTCTACTCGGGAACCCTCGAGGCCGGTGGCCGCGTCCTGAACGTGACCACGGGCAAGACCGAGCGCATCGGCCGCCTGCTGATGATGCACGCCAATTCGCGTTCGGAGATCGAAAAGGTCTACTCCGGCGACATCTGCGCCGGCGTCGGTCTCAAGAACACCGGCACCGGAGACACCCTCTCCGCGCCCGACGCGCCGATCGAGCTCGAATCGATGACGTTCCCGGACACGGTGATCGCTGTCGCGATCGAGCCGAAGACCAAGTCGGACCAGGAAAAGATGGGCACCGCCCTCCAGCGCCTTTCGGAAGAGGACCCGACCTTCAAGATCGAGTCCGACGAAGAGACCGGCCAGACCCTGATCCACGGCATGGGCGAACTTCACCTCGAGGTGCTGGTCGACCGCATGATCCGCGAGTTCAACGTCGCCGCCAACGTCGGCAAGCCTCAGGTGGCTTACCGCGAGACGATCCGCAAGCGTGTCGAGAAGGTCAACGCCAAGTTCGCCCGCCAGACCGGCGGCCGCGGCCAGTACGGCCACGCCGTCATAAACATCGAGCCGGCACCGGGTGAGGGCTTCATCTTCGAGTCGAAGATCAAGGGCGGAGTCATTCCGACCGAGTACATCCCGGCCGTGCGCCAGGGCATCACAGAGGCGCTCGAAAACGGGGTGAAGGCCGGTTACCCGCTGGTCGATCTCAAGGTCGAGCTGATCGACGGTTCCTACCACGATGTCGACTCCTCGGAGATGGCTTTCAAGATCGCCGGATCGATGGCGCTCCAGGAAGGTGCCCGCCGCGCCAACCCCGCTCTTCTCGAACCGGTGATGGCGGTCGAAGTGACCACTCCCGAGGACTACCTCGGCGACGTGATCGGCGACCTCTCCCGCCGCCGTGGCAAGGTCCAGGGCCAGGAGCAGCGCGGAACCGGCCTGATCGTCGACGCCTACGTGCCGCTCAGCGAGATGTTCGGTTATTCGACCGACCTGCGCTCGGCTACACAGGGCCGCGCGAGCTACTCGATGCAGTTCGAACGGTACGAAGAGGTACCCGGAAGCATCGCCGAGGAGATCTCCGAAAGCCGTTCCGGAGACAAATCCGGTTCCGGGGTCTAGGGCAGGCAACCCCGAGCAGGGCAAAGGGCTATATTTCCCAAGTTCGCCCGGAGCCGGGCCAACCCCCTGCGCGAACCAACAAGCTTTAGCATTTGATTCAGACGTAAAACAAGAAACTTCAGAAACAGATTCGAAGAAAGGTTCAGGAAAGCGATGTCCAAGGAGAAGTTCGAACGCGATAAGCCGCATGTAAACGTCGGCACCATCGGTCACGTCGACCATGGCAAGACCACTCTTACGGCTGCGATCACCAATACGCTTTCCGGCGAGGGCGACACCGAGGCGAAGAGCTTTGCCGAGATCGACAACGCTCCCGAAGAGAAGGAGCGCGGCATCACGATCGCGACCTCTCACGTCGAGTACGAGACCCCGGCCCGCCACTACGCCCACGTCGACTGCCCCGGCCACGCCGATTACGTCAAGAACATGATCACCGGCGCCGCCCAGATGGACGGCGCGATCCTCGTGGTCTCCGCCGCCGACGGCGTCATGCCCCAGACCCGCGAGCACATCCTGCTCGCGCGTCAGGTCAACGTGCCGCACGTCGTCGTCTTCCTCAACAAGATCGACCAGGTCGACGACGACGAGCTGATCGAGCTGGTCGAAGAAGAAGTGCGTGACCTGCTCAACGAGTACGGCTTCGACGGCGACAACACCCCGATCATCAAGGGCTCCGCGACCATGGCGCTCGAAGGCGACGAAGAAATGAAGGCCCGGATCGTCGAACTCGGCGAAGCGCTCGACACCTACATCCCCGAGCCCGTCCGCGAACTCGACAAGCCTTTCCTGATGCCCGTCGAAGACATCTTCTCGATCACCGGACGCGGCACCGTCGCGACCGGCCGCATCGAGCAGGGCATCGTCAACACCGGCGACACGATCGAGATCGTCGGTATCCACGAGAAGACCGAGACGACGACCGTCACGGGCGTCGAGATGTTCCGCAAGATCCTCGACGAGGGTCGTGCCGGAGACAACGTCGGTTGCCTGCTCCGTGGTACCAAGCGCGAAGACATCCAACGCGGACAGGTTCTCTGCAAGCCCGGCTCGATCACGCCGCACACCAAGTTCGTGGCCGAGGCCTATATCCTGACCAAGGAAGAGGGCGGACGTCACACCCCGTTCTTCACCAACTACCGCCCGCAGTTCTACTTCCGCACGACCGACGTGACGGGGATCATCCGTCTGAAGGAAGGCGTGGAGATGATCATGCCGGGCGACAACGCGGAAC
>JAENWT010000037.1 GCA_016650125.1 Thermoleophilia bacterium | reverse complement strand
CCCTGTCCAGGTGCCTCGCTGTTGGATCAACCTCGGCGCCGCGCGAACGATTTCTCGTCCCGTCGACTAACCGCATCCTGGACAGGGGTACCCGGACCGCGCCCACGGCACGTCGCTATCCCGGGATCCTGGGCAGGGATGCCCGCGCAGCGCCCCACGGAGGCTGCCGGCATCCTGGGCAGGGGCACCCGCACCGCGCCCCACGGCAGACCGACTACTTCTTGTTGCCGTGCTTCTTGTGCTTCTTCGGCTTCTTCGGCGAAAGCCCGCCGGCCTTCTTGGCCCGGTAGACGCACTTGCGGTTCTGGAAGCGGACCTTCTTGATCTGCTTCCTGTTGCCCCTGAAACGCTTCAGGCGCTTCTTGAGCTTCTTCTTACAGACCTTGCGCTTCTTCTTGATCAGCTTGTAGTTGACCTTGAAGCGCTTGACCTTGGTGTTGGCGAGCTGTGACCAGTTGCCGGTCGAGTCCTGGGAGCGGATCCCGACGTAGAACGCCTTCTTGGTCTTCGCCTTGAGGCTGATCGCCTGCTTCCTGCCCGGGTCGGCGATCTTCGGTGCCTTGACCGTGGCGGCGCTGCCGAGCGAGGACAGCGAGACCGGCTTATTGGAGCGGTAGATCTCGTACTTCGAGATCTTGCCGTTGCTGACGCCGTTCTGGCCGGGCGCCTTCCATTTCAGGTTGGCCAGCTTCTTGAATCGCTTGACCTTGACGCTGACCCCGGCCGGCGGCCGGACATCGGTCTCATAATTGCCCGAGTTGTGCTCGTCGTGGCGGTAGTGGTTCCACTCGTTGCTCTTTTCGGGGCTGCCTCCGACCTTCCACATGAAGAGCTGGCCTTCCCGCGTACCGTAGGCCAGGTACTGCTGGCCGTCGTACTGCGGGTCACCGACCACGCCGCCGAAGGAAGTCCACTGTCCGGTCCATTTCGGGAAGCCGGGGGCCTCCTTGCCGTCCGGGCCGCGCGCGTGGATCCAGTACGAGTCGTTCGACGAGATCATCGAGTGGTTGTCGTCGTTGGTCAGGTTGACGATGATCGGCGAGACGAAGAACGGGAATCCGTCCTGATCTACCGGGAACGACTCGAGGGCGTCGCCTGTGGTCGGTTCCCACGCGTGGTCGAACACATGTGGCAGCGAGGCCTGTCCGGCATCGTCGAGGGCCGTGGTCAGTGTGATGCCGCCGGCCATCGGCTGCGTGATGTTCGGTTTGCCGTTGTTGTCGAGGTCACCGAGCGCGAGTTGGCCGGTCACCCCGACCGTGATCGGGTCGGAGCCGTAGTAGGGCGGGATGCCTTGACAAGGTTCGGTGTCGCAGCTGCCGGCCATCGACTTGTAGACCGTGCCGTCGGCGTTGAGGATCGTCGGGAATCCGGCCACCGGGGTGATAGCCACGCGCTGCTTTCCGGAGTTGTCGAAGTCGGCGATCACGGCGCCGTTCGAGCCTTCCTGGACGAAGTCGATCGACTGCGAGTAACAGCCGCCGAAGCTGGGAAGTGCCGTCGGCCAGCCGGTCATGTACGGACCGCCGGCGTGGTTTACGCCGTCGGACTGGATGCCGTAGGCCCAGACCCGGTTGTTGTCGTCATCGCACTGGTAGCCGCCGATGAACACCTGGTCCTTGCCGTTGCCGAGCACATCGCCGACCGCCGGCGTCATCATCAGCTTGGAGTCGTCGATCAGGTCGTTGGTCGGAATCGTGTCCCTGATCGAATCGGGCAGGGTCACCTTGACCGGCCAGCCCGGAGTGGCTTCGCCGTCGGGCTGCCAGGCGTAGACGTGACCGTCGTAGGACGACATCAGGATGTCGAGCGTACCGTCGCCCTGGAGGTCGCCGAGGGCAGGGGCGGACCAGTTGCCGCGCGCCGGCAGACGGGTCTTGCCACCGGGGTTCGGCGTCGGTACGGGCAGCGTGTCGTATTGCGCGAGCGGCTTGACCGGGAAACCGGTGCGCAGCTCGCCGAGGCGGTTCCAGACGTAGATCCAGCCGCTGGTCGTGGCGGCGACGATCGACTGCGAGCCGTTGCCCGCGAGGTCGCCGATCGCGATCCCGCTGATCGGGTCGCGGGCTTCGCGCAGGCCCTGGACCGAGTTGTAGGACGCGGCGTCGAAGTTCTGCGGGTTGTTCGGGTCGACGTAACGCAACTGCCTGGTCAGGACCGGGAAGCCCGCGGCCTGCTGGCCGTCCGGCTCGAGGGCGCTGACGACGCCGTCATTCGTGCCGAAGATGAGCTCCTGTTTGTGCGAGCCGTTGAGGTCGACGAAAGCCGGGGCGGCGCTGATCTCGGTGCCGATCGACTTCGGGAAGCCGTCGACCATGCCGGTGTCGGTGCGGGCGCCGAAGGTCCGGCGGTCCTCACCCTTGAGGCCGTTGCCGTCCTTGGCACGCAGCCGGATCGAGACGGTGTACTGCTCCGGTCCGTTCGGCGGCAAAGGATTGGACGGGTTTTTCGCCGCGTAGGCAGAGGGAATTTGCGTCGTGTCGATCGTGCCGAGCACGCCCGACTTGCCGGCGTTGCCGGTAGAGACCGTGTGGAAGTCGGTGTCCTTCGGGTTGGCGCCGAGCGCCCACTCGAGCGTCCAGCCGATGCCCTGCGAGCCCCAGTCGGAAGGCAAGACGTGGCCCTTGACCTGCAGCGAGTCAACCTTCCCCGGGTCGACGTACTTGTACCAGCTGGGCGACGTGATCAGTGCTTCCGGGGGAACCCGTCCGTCCATGATCAGTTTGGTCGCTTTGCCGATGTTGACGCGGCCGTATCCGTATTGGGTGGACCAGTTCGAATGGGTGTCGTCGGTCTTCGAATCGGGGTTGCCGGGCCATTGCTTCGGCACCGTGGGGTGGTCCACCTGGGGAACCACCGGGCTCGCCGTGTTCATCAGGACCTGGCGGACTTCGTTCGGGGTCAGCGTCCGCGGGTAGACGTTGGCGTCAACCGCGTTCATCGCCGCTGACTGGACCATGCCGAGGTACGAGGCCTGGAACGGGGTCGAACCCGAGGTCGTGGTCTCCATGCCGGAGAAGACGGCGTGGGTGCCGTAGCTGGTCACGTTCGACCGCGCCCGGAAAGTCTTGACGTCCTTGCCTTCGACGTCCTGGACCACCGAGTTGCCGGGGAAGACCTGGTCGTAAAGGTGGCCGTCGGTGTGGTCCATCGAGTCGAAGTCGTTCGAGTCGAAGGACAGCAGCACGTTTTTGCTGGTCGCGTATTCGACCGCTTCACGGGCGGCGCTCGAGTAGGTGTACGACACCACCACCGAAGCGACCGACTTGGCACCGGCATCGACCGCGTAGGTCAGGGCGGGGGCCCAGTTGTCGGCCTTGCCGACCGATTCGGCACCGGACTTGACGGGCAGCACGCGGCACTCGCGACAGACGCCGGCGTCGCCGTAGTTGTTGTTCGCTTCGGCGCCGATCAGGCTGATCAGGCCGGGTGCGTGGTTGTAATTGCGGTCCTCGGTCTGCGGATCGTTGTTGTTGCGGTAGGCGTTCCATCCGCTGACGTCGTTCGGGTATCCGTTGCCGTCATTGTCGATCCGCGCGCCGGCGGGGCAGTTGGCGATGCGGTGGTTGGTGATCTTGCAGTGGCCGAACACGGCGATCAGGTCCTCGGGCGAGAGGTAGGCCGTCTTCGGACCGCTGATGTTCACCTCGTGGAGGTAATCGTGGGTGCCGTCGGTGGCACAGGCACGGGTCGTGCCTTCCTCCTCGGTCACGAAGGCCGGCGTGGCGATCGGGCACTCCGGGTTGACCCGGGGGTCCTTGGCGTAGTCGCGGATGTCGAAGCGGCCGTTGCCGTCGTAGTCATAGCGGCCGAGGTCCTGGCCGTCCCAGCCGCGCGGGTAAGGCAGCTCGCCTTCGTTGATGTAGACGGCGTTGAGGCCGTCCTTGATCCCGTTCGAGCTGTAGTTGACGCCGCCCTCGATGTAGGCGACGAGCATCTCGTCGCGGCCGACGTTGCCCTGGGCCCAGGCGCCGGTGATGTTCACGCCGGACGAGCCTTCGGGGTCTTTCGCGTCCTGCGCCCAGCAGGGGAGGCCGCCGTCGGGACGGGGCTGGTCGAAGACCGCGCCGCCGGAGGCCTTGCAGAGGCCGTCCATCGGGCCGTAGAGGTTCCACTGTTCGGAGTCGGTGCAACCGGTGTCGGGGTCCTGCAGCTCGCATCGCGCGAAGTTCGGATCGTTGGGCCATTCCGCCTGCGGCAGGATCGGCCCGGCGGGCAGATTCGGAGCCGGCGCGGCCGCGGCCGGAGAGAATCCGGCGGCCCAGCCCAGCAGACCGCACACGATCAGCGCGATGAAGCGATTGCGACTCAAGATGGTCCCTCCCGTAGGTTCACCCACGCCTCCCGTGGCGATTGATCATTGTAACCCTATTGAAGGGGTGAAAGAGCGGGATCGACGTGCGGCTGGTCCGGGCCGGCCGGATCGATGTAATAGACGACCGTCTTGCCCAGGCGGTCATGGAAACCGCGGCGGTCGATCTTGACCAGCGCGCCGATGAAACCCAGCCCGAAGGGGATGACCGCCAGCCAGAATCCGATCAGGCGGCGGAAGGCCGGCCGCGGGCCGATGTGGTGGTTACCTTCGTGTTCGATCCGGATGCCGAGGAACTGCATGCCTGGGGTCTGGCCCGACAGGGACCAGAACGTGAACAGGTAAAGGGAGGCAACGAAGAACCAGGTAAAGGCCCCGACCGCCAGCAGCTGGTTCCGGAGCTCGTCGAAGTTGGCACCGAACACGTTCGCGATCACCGAGATCAGCGCCGTCAAGGTGACCAGGGAGAGGTTGATGATCAGGGCGTCGAGCGCGAGGGCGAGGACCCGGGTGAAAAAGCCGGCGTGGTTCGTCGGCATCGCGCGCTTTTTCCGGAAGAGAAGTCGCCGGGCGAACCTTTCGCCGAGCAGGTCGAGGGTGCGGGTGACCCGGGCGACCTGGCGGCCGATGTCGCCGATCAGGCCGATCCCCTGCGAGGCGATCGCGGCCCGGACCTCCGGAGCTTCGGCAATTCGTTCAATCAGCTTCTGGGTCTCGTCGCTGTCGAGGATCCGTCCCCACAGACGGTCGACCATCTCGGAATCCAGCGTGTCGAACAGGGCCCGCTCGACTTCCTTGCTGCGCAGGGCCTCCTTGACCGCCCCTTCGACCATCGGGCCGTTCAGGATCCGGGCAATCGCCCGTTCGGTGGCTTCGCTCTCGATGGCACGCACGATCGCGTCTTCGACCGCCGTCTCGACCACGCGGTCGATGCCGGCGATGCCGGCCACGCGCTGGGCCCGCTTCGTGCCGCCCGAGACGATTCGTCCGGTGAAGGTCTGCGGATCGTCGTCCTCTCCGCCGACTTCTCCGTTCAGGTCTGGATCTCCGTCCACAAATTCACCTTACTGCGGATTCGGGGGCGGGCCCAGGTTCTAGCCCGGCGACCGGAACCCGGCAGCCCGCTCTCGGGCAAGGCCAAGGGTGCTCTCGTCCAGTCGGACCGGCCTTACCGCGTACTGCGACTCGAGCTGATCGAGCAGCGCCGCTTCGACAGCTTCCGGGGTAGCGCCCGGGACCTCGTCTTCGATCGCACCGACGGTCGCCGGATTCCAGTCGAGCTCGAGCGCCGCGTAGACCGGGTCCAGCACTTGTTGGATCAGGCTCGAGCCGGCAACCACGATCACGAAGCCGACGTGCGCGGCGCCCTTGATCATCCGCTGGCCGACGCCGGCGAGCTTGGTCTCGCCGCCCGCGTTCACACTGAAATCTCCCGGGCAGTATTCGCCCGGGACCTCGCCGACCCGGGCATCGATCCCGAGGGACGCGAGCGCCGAGCGGGCAAGTCCGGAGGCGTCCCGGAAGCGGCGGTCGGTCCGCTCGGCCGGGGCCGGGTCGGGAATGGTGAGCGTGAGGCTGAGCGTTCCTTCCGAGTACGCGGCGGCCCGGCCTCCGGTCAAACGTTCCATGCCGCCGAAGCCGTGGTCCCGAGCCGCGGCGACGGCCGCCGTATACCCCGCGGACCTGGTGTCGCGGCGGCCGAAGGCGACCACCCGGCCCGGGCGGCTGAGCCGGGCGGTGGCGGGCCGAACACCTGCCGCAACCTGGTCGAGCAGGATCCGCGAAAGCGCGGGGCCCGTTTCGGGGCGTTCAGGGAAGGCTTCGCGCAGAAGTTCGATCATTTGATAAGAGTCTCCGTCAGCATGGACAAGGCCAACCATTCTAAAACAGCACGGAACTCAGTTCTGGTTCTGGCCCTGATCGCGGTCGTGATCGTCGCCGGCAATCTGCTGGTCGATCGTTCCGAGGATCCGGCCGGGGCCGAGACGGCCCTGGCCCAGGCTGGCGTCGTCTCGTCGGAGAGCTCGACGCTCACCGCCTTCAACCTCGCGGCGAAGGCGAAGCAGCTGCGGGTCGAGCAGGAATCCCGTGAGACGGAGAGCGAAGGCAATCACCTCGAGGACGTGACAGCGCGTGAACTGGAAGCCGCCCGACACGGTCAGGAAGCGGTCGCACCACAGCAGTCGCAGAAGCCGCAGGTGGATTTCAGCAACCTGCCGGGGTCGGTCTCGCGGGCGACGCTCGAATCGATCGCCGCCTGCGAATCCGGTGGCGATCCGAAGGTCATCTCGTCAAACGGCCTCTACCACGGCAAGTACCAGTTCAGCCCGGAAACCTGGGAGTCGGTCGGCGGCAAGGGTTTGCCATCTGACGCACCGGAGGCCGAGCAGGACTACCGTGCGGCGCTGCTCTACGAGCGCTCCGGGCCCGGTCAGTGGCCCGTCTGCGGCTCCTGAAATCCCCGCTCTTCATAACTTTTTCGACTCCGGCCACGGCAAAACTGCGAACATGAAGCCAAGTTGATTCTGGGGGCCGTCGAAATATCCACACGATCGACCCGCCTGAGCGTCGTCGACGTATCGCCGGGCGGATCGAGCCGGATCACCGATCGCAGTCATGGGATCACGGCGATCACCGGCAACGCCGAGCGCCTCACCGCGCTGGTCATGGCCGAAGTCGAGACGGCCCGGGACCTGGGCGCCGAAAGCGTCGAGATCGTCGCCGATCCCGCTCTCCGTGGCACGCGGCTGATCCGGCTGATCGAACGGGTTTCGCGGGCGATCGGCACCGGTGACATCCGGATCCCGGCCGAGCGCGAGCGGGTTGCTGCGGCCTTCCTCGGCGCGACCAGGCCCAGACAGATTTTGCTTGGCGATCCCGTCGCGGTGGCGCTGATGGGCGATGCCGCGATCGGAATCGGTGCCGGCACTCCCGGACTTGAACCGGCCTGGGTCGGCAGCCGGCCGGTCGGAACCGTGGCGATCAGCCGCAAGGCGCGATTCTCCGATCCGCCGCGCCCGAACCAGATCGAAGCCGCGATCTCCGGAGCCAGCCGGAAGATCGAGTCCCTGGCGCCTCCGTCCTGCGAGCGGCTCCTGGCGTCCACCGATTTCTCGGTTGTGATTGAGCGGCTCTGCGGAGCCCGGATCACCCGCGAAGACTCCCGGCGCGGGCTCGAGGCACTGTACGGCCAGACCAGCGACGATCTGGCGGCCTGGTTCGGGCTGGAGCCGGGACGGTCACGTTACCTGCCGGGGACGCTGGTCGGGATTGCCGCGCTGGCCGAAGTTTTTGACCTGCCGGTGGAGCCGCTCGGCCACGATTCCGTCGCCGGCCGCCACTGGAGCGACGAGTACGGCCGGCTCCTGTCGGCCGACGGGTCATCCTCGTGAGCCCGGCCGAGCCAGAGCAGGCGGGCCTGACTCCGAAGCAACTTCGCGAGGCGATCAAGACCACCGAGGTCAAGGCACCGACCCGCGGCAATCGCAAGCTCGAAAACTTTCTCGAAGCGGTGAACCACGACGACCGGATCCGCACCTGGTGGTACATGGCCCAGGTCCACGCGGAGCGGCTCGGCATGTCGGACCACTCGTGGGTCCACATGCAGATCGTGCTCAATATCGCGCTGCGACTGTCGCGGCTCCTTACCAAGGGCGGGGTGGAGCCGGCGATGGTCACCGACCACGGCATGAGCCCCCGCGACGCCGAAGTCGTGATCGCCGGTGGCGCCCTGCTGCACGACGTCGGCATGTCGATCCACCGCGCCGACCATGAGGCTTACAGCCTTTTTCTCGCGCGTGAAGTTTTGCCGGGACTGCTCGAAGGCGTCTACGAAGAGCCCGAACGCTCGATCGTCACCGCCGAGATCCTCCACGCGATCATCGGCCACCGCCGCCGCGGCCAGCCGTACACGGTCGAGGCCGGCATCGTGAGGGTGGCCGATGCGCTCGACATGGCCGAAGGCCGGACCAGGATCCCGCTCGAAGCCGGACAGGAAGGCATCCACTCGATCTCCGCCGCGGCGATCGACCAGGTCCACATCTCGGCCGGCGAGACCCGCGCTGTACGGATCGAGATCGAACTGAACAACTCGGCCGGCATCTTCCAGGTCGACGACCTGCTGGCCACCAAAATCCGCGATACGCCGCTGGCCCCGCACATCGAAGTCCTGGCCGAGGTCAAAGGCGAGAGCGAAAAGCGGCTGCTTTCCGGCTTCCGTCTGCCGAGCCAGTGAGCCGCTCGACCGGACTCGTCCTGCTGGCCGACCAGGCGCTTCACGACACCGGCGAGCACCCGGAGAACTCGCGCCGGATCCCGCCGGTGCTCGACCGGCTTCGGAGGAGCGATGACTGGCCGAAGTTCCAGATCGTCGAACCGCGGGCCGCGGAGATCGAGGACATCCGGCGTGCCCATACCGCCGCGCACGTCGATCTCGTGAGATCGGCCGCCGAGTCGGCTCCGGCCTGGATCGATGGTGACACGCCGGTCAGCCCGGCCAGCTTCGACGCGGCGCTGAAAGCGGCGGGCGCTGCGCTGAGCGCGGTCGACACGGTGGTCGATCCCCGTGATTCGGCCCCGGACAGCCTTTTCGCGATGATCCGGCCGCCCGGACATCACGCGACCGCCGACCGGGCGATGGGCTTCTGCCTCTTCAACAACGCCGCGGTCGCCGCCCGGTACGCGGTCGAGCGGCACGGGCTGGAACGGGTGGCGATCCTCGACTGGGACGTCCATCATGGCAACGGCACCCAGGACATTCTCTGGCAGGAGCCGTCGGCGCTTTTCATCTCGCTCCACCAGTGGCCGCTCTACCCGGGCACCGGCTGGCTGGCGGAGACCGGCGCCGGGGATGGGGAGGGGTTCACGGTCAACTTGCCGATGCCGCCTTCGTCCGGCGACCGCGAGCACATGCAGTCGATGGACGAGGTGATCGAGCCGATCCTCGAGGCCTACGACCCGCAGCTTCTGATCGTCTCGGCCGGCCAGGACGGCCACGCCGCCGACCAGCTCTCGAATCAGCTGATCACCGCGGCCGGCTTCAACCACCTGGCCGAACGCGCGGCCAGCTTCGCCGCTGACCGGGGAATCGGCCTCGTGGCCTTACACGAAGGCGGCTACAACCTCGCGACCCTGCCGCAACTGGATCACGCGATCCTCGCCGGACTTGGAGATTTCGCGACTGATCTGAGCGATCCCTATTCGGAGATCGGCGCGATGGACGTGGGGTGGTCTGAGAGGCTCGAGGAGATTAAGAGGGCTCAGCGAAAGTACTGGTCGATCTAGGCCCAACCACTGCAATGTCGCTGGGGCCGCCCACTGCAGCAAACACCGAATTTGCCCGAAGGCAAATTCGGTGCCTAATGCAAAGCCGTGATAGCGGAGAGAGGGCAAAAATCTGAAGGCTCGTTCTCCTGATTCCGATTTTGCCCGCCCCCGCGGTAGCCCACCTTGGTGAGCCCTCGCCCCGCGCCAGGCCAATCCCCGCTGTTCTTTGCCGCGTTTAGTGCATATAGGCCTACAACGCGGCAAAGAACGCCCCGGCCGACTTCCCCCGTTGCCGACCCACCTTGGACCACGGGGTACCGGAATAAGTAAAAGCCCGTTCCGGGCTTCCTTTTGGAGTACCCCTCCGGCGAACCATCAGCCCTTGACCTTGTGGATTGCCACCAGCCATCACACGTGTTTTGAATAACTGCATCAAAGTTGGTATTTCCGTAATCAGTCTGCGTTCGGGAAACGTTCGTAAAACCAACTT
>JAENWT010000036.1 GCA_016650125.1 Thermoleophilia bacterium | reverse complement strand
TCGGCGTATTCGGGGCCGGGACAGGTGCCGAAGTCAAAGCGGCTGACGCGCTTGCGCCTCGAATCCTTGACGTGGATCTTGCCGAACTTGTAAGTGTGAACGTCAACCGCCTTGCAATAGATCACCTTGCGCAAGGTGATCGTCACGGCGCGATTCTCGTACTCGCCGCAAGACGCGCAGTCACTGATGAAGCGGCCTCGCCCGACCGTTTTGTTCGTGCCCCATCCGGTCCATTTGAGCTTCTTCAGGTAAGGCCCGGCGTTGGCCGAGAGGAATATCCGGCCCGGCTTGACGCTCTGCTGATAAGCCGGATCGAAGTAGACGACCTTCTCCGAGCGGGCGCCGGCAGCCGACCCGAAGGCGAAAAGAGACGCGATGGCCAGGAAAGAGATCGCGATAACGCGGAGGGGAGTCTTCATCCCGGTGACGCTACCGGCTCAGGCGATTTGAGGTTCTCGCCGGCCTGAATGGCCGAAGGCCCCGGGCCGTGAACCGTGACCTCGGCAGCCGGCACGGGAAAGGGTCCGTAGCAACTACGCATATCGAGCTTTCAGATGTGCCGGTCGAGTCGGAAGCATCAGCGAAATCATCGCTGCCGCGAGGACGAAGATGGCTGACGCCCAAAGGCACCCGACCAGCCCGAACCACTGATACAGGGCCCCCGAGAGGATTGTTCCCATGAGCCTTCCGCCGGCGTTGGCCATGTAATAGAAACCGACGTTCATTGCGACCCTGTCGTTGTCTGCGTAAGACAGGACAAGGTACGAGTGGACGGCTGAATTCATGGCAAAGATGAATCCGAATGCGATCAGCCCGACCACCAGGACAGTTGTCGGATCGAAGTTGGCGATCAGGGCAAGAGCGATCACCGCTGGGAAGATGGCCAGGACGAAGGCGAGCCAGGTAGCTGTCCGGCCGTCGGGCTGGTGACCGGTTTCTTTCGCCCGCCGGTTCAAGAAGGTGGGGGCGGATGCCTGGACGATGCCGTAGCCGATCACCCAGATGGCCAGGAAGGTACCGACTTCCCAGAAGCTCCAGTCGAGGACGCTCCGTAGATAAACCGGAAGGCCGACAACGAACCAGACGTCGCGTGACGCGAAGAGAAAGACCCGTGCGGCGGCAAGCACGTTGATCGCCCGGGTGTTGGAGAACATGTGCCGGAACTTCGCGGCGCCGTCCGTCGTGCCGAGACCTCCGTGCATCAGGGTTGCGGCGGTCACGAGGGCAGTGGCGACCAGGGCGACGAGGATGAGCATTGACGTCTGAAACCCGACGAGGGTGAGCAGCAGACCACCAAGGAAGAAACCGACCCCTTTCAAGGCATTTTTGGATCCGGTCAGGATTGCAACCCACTTGAAGAGCGATGACTCCGAATCCTCGGCGACGACCAGTTTCACCGCGCTCTTCGAGCTCATCTTGGTGAGGTCCTTGGCGATTCCCGAAAGTGCCTGAGAGGCCATCACGTAGGGCACCACAAGCCAGGTCTCCGGTGCGAGGCCGAGCATGCTCAGAGCCAGGATCTGGATGGCCAGACCGGAAAACAGGGTGGTCTTGAGGCCGAGGCGGGCAGCAACCCAGCCCCCGACCAGGTTCGTGATGATGCCGAATACCTCGTAGAAGAGAAAGAGAGAAGCGACTTCGAACGGGGTGTAACCCAACTGGTAGAAGTAGAAGAGAACGAGCATCCGGCTCGCTCCATCGGCGAGCGTGTCCGCCCAGTAAGCGCCCGTAACGAGGACGTAGTTCCTGAGGTCACCCTGCCTTTTTGTGTCGTTTACTGGCATGTCGGTCAGGAGGGGAGGGGGCCCCCAACCATGAGCGCCAGCTCGGCGAGCCGATTCGCGTATCCCCATTCGTTGTCGTACCAGGCGAGGATCTTCACTTGCGTCTCATCCGTGACCATGGTGGAAGGTGCGTCGACGATGCTCGATCGCGGATCGTCCTTGAAGTCGATCGAAACCAGGGGACGCGTCTCATATCCCAGGATGCCTTTCATGGGACCGGCGGCAGCGTCCGCAAGCAACCCGTTGACTTCTTCGATCGAGGTTGAGCGGCTGACTTCGAAGACACAGTCGGTCAGTGATGCATTCAGCATGGGCACCCGCACCGCCAGGCCGTCGAGCCGGCCTTCGAGCTCGGGGAAGATCATGCCGATTGCCGTCGCCGAGCCAGTGGTGGTCGGGATGAGCGACATGCTTGCCGCGCGTGCCCGCCGCAGATCCCTGTGCGGGGCGTCGACGACCGTCTGGGTGTTGGTCATGTCGTGGAGCGTCGTGATCGCAGCGTGCCTGATGCCGATCCCCTCGTGGATCACCTTGACCACCGGAGCCAGGCAGTTCGTGGTGCAGGACGCCGCGGTGACGATGTGGTTCACCTCGGGATCGTAGAGATGATCATTTACGCCGATTACGACATTGAGCGCTTCGCTCTTGACGGGGGCGGCAACGACGACCTTTCGAACACCGCGGTCAAAATAGGGATTCAAGGCCTGCGGGCTCTTGAACCTGCCCGAGCATTCCAGGACCAGATCAACACCACTGGCGGCCCAGTCAACATCGCCAGGTTCGTCCTGGCTGGACAGGACGACCTCCTGTCCTTCGATCGAAAGGCCCTCGCCGTGAGCCTCGACGTCTCGATTCCAGCGACCGTGGACCGAATCGAAGGTGAGGAGGTGTGCGGAAGTCTTAGCGTCGGCGTTCGGCTCGTTGATGTGGACGAACTCGAGATCCGGGTTCTGCCAGCCCGCTCGAAGAGTAAGCCGTCCCATTCGTCCGAAGCCGTTGATCCCGATCCTGGTGCCCATTCAGTATCCGTTCGTTGTGATCACTTCAATCGAATACCACCGTATCAATTGACAAACGTCAATGGAACTGATTTGATGTATTTCGATGAGCTCCGAAATGACACTCACCCCGAAACAGAAGAGTCCGAACGGTCAGCCGTGCTGCGAGCCGGTCGTTTATCCCGATGTTGAGAGGGCGGAAGCCGAGCGGATGGCGACGATCGCCAAGGCGCTGGGCGACCCGATCCGCCTGACCCTGGTCGACGTTTTGAGGAAGCACGCCGGCAAGGTGTGCGTCTGTGAACTGGTGCCGCTTTTCGACGTGAGCCAGTCAACGCTCTCGCATCACCTGAAGAAACTTCGCGACGCCGGCATCGTCGATTCGGAGCGGCAGGGCCTCTGGGCCTATTACTACGTAAATCCTGACGAACTCGAGGAGCTGAGCGGATGGCTGAAATAGAGGCAACGAAGGAAGCCGTGCGGCAGCGCTATGCGGCTGCGGCGACCGACGCCTCCGGACGCGACGCATCGTGTTGCTCCAACGACACGGTACTCACGGAAGAACAGCGCGCCGTATTCGGCTCGAACCTCTACGAAGTCGGTGACCGCGAAGAACTGCCCGAGGCCGCTCAGCTTGTATCGCTTGGGTGCGGAAACCCTACGGCTGTCGCCGACCTGTCTGAAGGCCAGACTGTTCTGGACCTCGGCTCGGGCGGGGGTATCGACGTGCTCTTGTCAGCCCGCCGCGTCGGCCCGACTGGCAAGGCCTACGGCCTCGACATGACGGATGAGATGCTTGAACTCGCACGGAGCAATCAGCGAGAGGCCGGCGTTGAGAACGTCGAGTTCCTCAGGGGTGAAATCGAGTCGATTCCGCTCCCAGATTCGTCGGTCGACGTCGTGATCTCTAACTGCGTGATCAACCTCTCCGGAGACAAGCCGCAGGTGCTGCGCGAGGCGGCTCGGGTCCTTCGCCCAGGCGGTCGATTCGCGGTGAGCGACGTGATTGCCGATCCTGACATGAGTGCGGAGACGCGGGCAGACATGCAGCAGTGGACCGGTTGCATCGCCGGTGCGCTTACCCGTGAGGAATTCGAAGCCGACCTGATCACGGCCGGATTCCAGGACATCGAGATTCAGGAGACCCACCGAGTCCATGATCAGGCGGCTTCAGCGATCATCAAGGCGAGTCTGCCGTCATGAGCGCGCCGGAAATTCAGCTGAACGATCCGCAGACCCTTTACAAGAGGTGGGAGGAGTCACAGTGGAACCCGTTCTCAATCGACCTCAGTCAGGACCGGCGTCAATGGGGCGACATGGGGGAGTCCGATCGAAGTCTCATTCACTGGGTTCTCTCCTCATTGATGGTCGCCGAGGAGCGGATCACGACCAAGTTCTCTGGACTCGTCGGTGCTTACGGTTCCGAGGAAGAAGCGACCTTCCTGGCAACCCAGCAGGTTGACGAGGCTCGGCACATGCAGTTCTACGCACGCTTCCAGGACGAAGTCGTCGCCGATCCCGCGGCCGTGGCGGACCATGTTGAAAGGGCCCGTGAGCAGATCTCCCCGGCCTTCCGGCAGATCTTCGATGTGGAGCTGGTGGATGCCCACGAACAGCTGCTGGCCCAGCCGGAGGACCTGGCGACCAAGGTTCGTTTCGTCACGCTTTATCACCTGGTCCTTGAGAGCACACTCGGACTCACGACCTTTCGTTTCGTCACCGACTACCTGAAGGAGCATGAATTGCTTCCGGGGTTCGTCGAGGGCTATTCCAAGATCCATCACGACGAAACACGGCACATCGGTTACGGCGTGTGGTTTCTGCGTGATTCAGTCGGGCGCAGTCCCGATGAGGCCGGGAATGCTGTGCGCGACATGTTGCGGAAGCTTCTCCCGTCGGTCGCGGAATCACTGGCGCCACCCGAAACTTCCGGCGAGGTGGACTTTGAAACGCTTGGGGTCAGCGGTGACGAAATCCGGGAATTCGCCCTCGGGGGTCTCACGCGCCGCTTGGACATCATCGGCGTTCCTTTTGATCGAGTAGTGGCGTAGTGGTGTCTGGCTCTGAAGTCATCCATTCTCATCACCCGGCTTCTTCTGCGCGGCGGCTGCGGTGAGCACAGGAGTCAGGAACTTTCCCCGGACCTTCTGCGCGGTAGTCCAGGGTTCAGTGCCCGGTTGATCAGAGCCGCTCCCCTGTGGCCCGAGTGGCACCGGTCCTTCCGCAGTCAGCAGAGTGGCCCTGAGGTTGGGTACGAAGGGCTCCGGTTCGGGTGCGTCCCACGCTTTGGCCGCGATGGCGGACGCGACAACGTCCGCCTGCTCCGTCGCAGCTCCTCCAAACTTGATCGGATAAGAAATGACGTCGCCGGCTGCATACTCGCGATCGCATCCCTGCACCAAGCCGAGTTCATTCACCGGTAAGAATCCATCATCGTCAAACGGCAGGCCATCTATTCGCCGCCCGATCAGGCGAGGCAACGTCAGGACCACATCGGCGGGTATCGAATCACCAGAAGTTTCGAGGAGACCGTTCGCGAACTCGGTCGGTGTCGTTTCGGAGACGAGATCTACGGAACTCTCCTCGAGCATTGCTTCAACCTGGTCGCTGACCGCTTCGCCAAAGGCCTTCAGCGGGGCGGACTCGGGCGTCACGATCCCGATAGTCGGTCGCGGCTCCGGGCCCTCCCGGAACTCGGTTGCCAGATAGAGCGCGAGCTCATAAATCGGAAGTGGCCAGACAGCCGGATCCGGCATCGTGAGAAGCACACGGCTCGTCCGAGTGATGTCGAGCGAATCCAGCAGCTCCGAAATGACTTCCTGGCCGTGGAGGCCCCAGAAAGTCTTCGCGCCGGGCACGGCCCAGAGAGCCTTGGTGCCGGTGGCCACGACCAGATAATCGTAAGATAGTTCGGAATTATCGTGAAGAAGTACCCGACGGTGCTCAGGGTCGACCGAGGCCACGCTTTGCATGTGAAAGGTGGCGCCCGCGTTGCTGGCGAGAGAGTCGAGATCATAGGTCAGGACTTCACCGTGACCAAAGGCTTCGGAGACGCCGAGAGGCTTCAGCTTGAAGTCTTTGCGGGGCGCGAACAAATCAACGGTAACCCGGTCGCCTCCAAATTCGCGAAGCGCGAGCATTGCCTCCAGAGCGGCCACTCCACCGCCGACGATGATCACGCGTGTCGGCTCGATGGTGCTCGTATTCAAGGTTCTGCTCCGTCCAACTTGGCAAGTCCTGCGTCCGGATCGTCGCCGGCTCCATTGACCTCGGCAAGGGGCAGGGGTCAGGCACGAGGTTACTACGGAAAACGCTCCCTCAGACCTGGAGCAGCAAGTCGAGGCCGATCATCATCGGAATCCCGGCGTTGACGCCAGTAGTGTTGAGCGAGACCTGGTAGTCGACTGACCGCATACCTGGCTCAACGATGGACGAGATGACCGAAAGCCCAGACGCCGCGGACGTCCCCGCAGCCGGGACAATGGACCCGGAGATTTCGCTTCCACCTCGCGTCACTTACGGCGGGAACTCTTCAGCCTCCGTGGTCGAGACCAAAGGATTGAGCAAGGACTTCGGCACTACGCGGGCACTCATCGACCTTGACCTCGAGATCGCGGCGGGTACAGTCTTCGGCTTTCTTGGTCCGAACGGAGCCGGCAAGACGACGATGATCCGGCTACTGCTCGATCTGATCCGGCCGACGAAAGGCACAGCCCGTGTGTTTGGCCATGACGTAACGACCGACAGCATCGAAGTGCGTCGACGTTGCGGATACCTCCCGGGCGAGCTGAAGCTTCCCGTCAATCGCACCGCAGAGCAGCTGCTCCGCCACCTGGCGCGGCTTCGCGGGGACGTGGACTGGAGACGGGTCAGAGATCTCGCCGAACGGCTGGGTCTCGACCTGGGCCGAAAGATCGGGGAGCAGTCAAAGGGTAATCGGCAAAAGGTCGGTCTCGTCGCAGCCTTCATGTCTGATCCAGACCTTCTGATACTCGACGAGCCGTCCAGCGGCCTGGATCCGCTGCGCCAGCAGGACGTTCGCGACTTGATGCGCGAAACAGCGGCCGCGGGGCGGACTGTGCTTCTCTCGTCGCACGACTTGGATCAAGTCGAACACGTAGCGGATCAGGTCGGGATCGTCCGGGAGGGCGTACTGGTAGCTCGCGAGGACGTTTCCGTCCTCCGAAGCCGGGCCGTCAGGGAAGTAACGGTCCAGTTCGAAGGGGCGGCACCGACCCTTGCGGGCATCGAGGGGGTCGAAGTCGCCGAGAGTAGCGCGGGACTATTGCGACTTAAGGTCACCGGTCAAATGGATCAGCTGGTCAAAGCCCTGGCGAAATCCACGGTGACCGCTTTGACCAGCTCAAGGCCAGGGCTCGACGAGATTTTCCTCTCCTACTACGAAGCTGATCGTGAACGCTGAAATCCTACTCGAGAGTTCTCGTGAGCACCGCCGGTCGTTGTTGTGGTGGGGAGTAGGTATTGCCCTGTTCGTTGGGATCAATCTGGTGTTCTACCCATCGATTCGCGATTCGACCGGTCTGTCGGATTACTCGAAGGGCATGCCTGAAGCCGTCCGCGCCCTCTTCGTCGGAGGCGAGCTCGATCTGACGAGTCCTGCCGGGTTTTTGAACAGCCAGATTTTCGCCCTCATGGCTCCGACCCTCATGGCCATCTTCGCGGTGAGTGCCGGAGCTGCCTCCATCGCGGGGGACGAGGAGCGAGGATTCCTCGATCTGCGGCTCGCACAACCCCTATCCCGCAGGGCATTCGTAATCCAGCAGTTCCTCTGGCTGGTTGCCGGTGTCACGGTCCTCGCTTTCGTCCTGCTTGGGACCGTGGTCCTCGGTTCGATCCCCTTCGATCTGCCGATTGCCTTTGACAAGGTCCTGGCGGTAACCATCAGCATCGCTCTGTTCGGTCTGTTCTTCGGGGCTCTCGCCCTTGCCGTTGGAGGTGTCGTGCCGGGCAAGGCGCGAGCCATAGCGGTCGCGGCTGCCGCGGCGACGGCCTCGTGGGTTCTCGACGGCCTCGCGAGGGCAGTGTCGTGGCTCGAGCCCTTCCAGGACCTGTCTCCCTACTACCAGGCGTTCGGGCAGAACCCGCTTACGAACGGAGCGCCATGGCTCGGATGGGTCTTGCTCACGGTCGCAATCGGGATCCTTGTTGCTGTCTCCGCGATTGGTCTTGAAAAACGGGACGTCCGGCAATGACCCGTTGATCAATATTTAGCCAATACGCGCAAGGTGCAGGTCGGCCAGGGATTCCCGGTTAGTCTGGAGTCAGCGACCAAGCCAAGTTTCCAGGAGGAACGATGTCCGTCACGAAGCCACGAGCCGGGCCCAAGCCAGAGCCGAATTCCGACTCGATGGCCGCCGCGGTCTTTCGGGGGAACGGCCAGATCTCGATCGAGGAGCGGCCGGTTCCGACCTGCGGCTTGACCGATGCAGTCATCAAAGTGACGCTGACCACGATCTGCGGAACAGACCTCCACATCAAAAAGGGCGAGTATCCCGTGGAACCGGGGCGGATTATCGGGCATGAGCACGTCGGTGTGATCCTCGAACTGGGGGAAGCTGTCAGTGGTTACCAGGTCGGGGATCGGGTGCTGGTCGGCGCGATCACGCCGTGCGGAAGCTGTTTTTACTGCCAGTCCCACACCGAATCTCAGTGCTCGGGGCACGAAAACGAATGGGAGATGATCGGCGGCTGGAGGCTGGGAAACTCGATCGATGGTTGCCAGGCTGAATATGTCCGGGTGCCTTACGCCCAGGCCAACCTCGCGCTGATCCCTGATGGGATCAGCGACGAACAGTGTCTCTTGCTTGCCGACATCGCCTCGACGGGAATTTCCGCGGCCGAGCGAGCCAACGTCGCGATCGGAGAAACGGTCGCGGTCTTCGCACAGGGACCCATCGGACTGTGTGCCACGGCCGGGGCCCGACTAATGGGCGCTGCCTTGGTAGTGGCAGTCGACCGCGTCGAGAACCGTCTCCAGATGTCCACCCGGATGGGCGCAGACGAAGTCATCGACTACACCGATCAGGATCCACTCGAGGCCATCAAGACACTTACCGGGGGCAGGGGAGTTGATGTGGCGATCGAGGCACTGGGCACCCAGCAGACCTTCGAATCCTGTGTGAAAGCCACCCGTCCCGGGGGTCGCATTTCGAGCCTTGGCGTCTATGGCGGCAAGCTCGAACTACCCCTTGAGGCATACGTGTACGGGATCGGCGACAAGCAGATCCTCTCGACGCTTTGTCCCGGGGGAAAGGAGCGGATGCGCAAGCTGATGGAGATGGTGCGAACGGGTCGACTCGACCTTGAGCCCCTGCTGACGCATCGCTTCGAACTCACCCAGATCGAAGAAGCTTATGACCTATTCGGTAACCAGCGCGACGATGTCATCAAGGTCGCCATAACACCACAAGGAGCCTGAAAAATGGATGTCGTAATCGTGGGTGTCGAGGAAACAGAAGAGGCCAAGGACGCGCTTCGGTTCGCGCGGCTCTTTGCCGACGCCGAAGAAGCAGAACTCCATGTCGTGAGCGTGCGCTCGGACACGATCTTCTACGAAGGGACTGACCAAATGGAGGCCGACCGGGAAAAGTTCTTCGAGCAAATGCTGGAGTTCGCCCGGGAGGAGGTAGGCCAGGACTTTCACTTTCACCGGGCCATCGAACACTCAGTCCCCCGGGGCCTGACGGAAGCTGCTGAGGAGCTCGAGGCGGGGGCGATGATCATTGGATCGAGTCATCGCGGTCCGATCGGCAGGGTGCTGATGGGTGACGCGGGCGCGCGCCTCGCCGCTGGATCTCCATGTTCCGTCATCGTGACACCCCGCGGTTGGCGGAGAAGCGGGGGCGCGCGGTTTGGCAAGATCGGTATCGGTTTCCACAGCACGCGAGAGTCGGAAGACGCTCTCAGCTATGGAAGCGAATTGGCCAAGAAGCTGAAGGCTTCCGTTCTCATTATCGGTGTTGTTCCGGCCGTCATCTCGCCTGGTCGCGGTGGGTTCACCGACCAGGCCTACTGGGACCACTTGCAAGAAGACACGGAGAAGGCGGTAGCCGAAGCGACTCGCCGCGTGGGTGTGGACGGGGCCGAGGGCCAGGTTCGGGTCGGATACGCAGCGGACGAGCTCACCGAAGCATCCCTGGACTTGGACTTGCTCGTCCTGGGATCCAGATCTTATGGCCCCATCCGGCGTGTCCTGCTTGGAGGAACTTCGGTCAGAGTGATGCGCTCCTCGGCCTGCCCCGTGGTGATTGTGCCCCGGGCCGGCGACTAAGCCTGAATCCACCGTTTCCGTCCGATCCATTTAGCAAAATGACCTCCTGAAAGGGCTTGATAGCGACAGATTGCACCTGTCGCGGCCCGAGTCAGGAGGTCACCCAGATGGTGAAGCATTCCGCCGAGTTTCGCATCGAGAAGATCAAGCCTCGTTTCGACGACTCCGGGCTGGTGAGTGACGCCGGTCTGATCATCCCGGCGACCCTGGCTGAAAGGTTGGGGTTGGCGACGCTGATCAACGAAAAGCTCGACCTCGGCTCCCGCCCCG
>JAENWT010000035.1 GCA_016650125.1 Thermoleophilia bacterium | reverse complement strand
TGGCCTGCGAACACGGCTGGTCAGCCGCTTCGTTGCCCTGGCCGCGGCGATCGCCCTAAACCATCAACTCGGCCTGCCACCGAGAGCGCTGGCTCAATACGTGGGCTGAGTTCGTGGAACTAGTCATCTAGTTGTCAATGAATCGCGGCGCAGCGCGATCAAAGGGAACATCCCATTGGTTAAATCGCATCCTGGACAGGGGTACCCGCGCCGCGCCCCACGGCAGACTTAGTCCTTTCCTGAGACGTCCTTGGCGAAGGCCTCGAACGCCTCCAGATATTTGTCGAGGTCCTTTTCTGTGTGGGCTACGGAAATAGTCCACTCCTCTTCGACTCCTGGAGTCATGAAGATGCCGTGGTTCATGTGGTAGAGCCAGGCCAGGGCCGAGAGCTCCTCGTTGACCTTGGTCAGGTAGTCGCGGTACTCATAGAGGCGCTCGGCCGAGAAGACGACGCAGCCTTTGACTCCCATGCCCTCGGTGTAGGCGGGGATGCCGTAGCGGTCGATGATGTCCTGGCAGCCGTCGAGCAGGTACTGGTTCTTCCGTTCGAGGTCTTCATAGGCATCGTCGGTCAGGACCTTGAGCAGGGTCGCCTCGGCGGCCGCCATGACGAGCGGGTTCCCGTTGAAGGTCCCGTACTGCTTGACCTTGTCCGACTCGACCAGCGCGGCGATCTCCTCGGACATGCCGATCGCGCCGCCCGGGTAGCCGCCGCAGGTCGCCTTGGCCAGGGTGATCATGTCCGGCAGGACGCCGAACCTGGCGGTCGCGCCGCCGGCCGAGATCGTGGCGCCGGTCTTGACCTCGTCGAAGATCAGCTTGATGCCGAACTTCTGCGTCAGCTTCCGGACCTTCTCGAGATAGCCCTCCTTCGGGGGGATGATGTTGATGTTCATCATCGCCGGCTCCATGATCAGCCCGGCGACCTGATCTCCGATCTTCTCGAAGACGCTCTCGAGCGCGACCGCGTCGTTGAACGGAACCGCCCTGGTCAGCTCGGTCAGGGCGAGCGGGGTACCGGCGCCTTCTGGCACCGAGACCGGGTCGTCGCGATCGCCGAGCGCCTCGAGCGGCGGGTAGACACTGACCATCACCGCGTCGTGATGGCCGTGGTAGGAGCCTTCGATCTTCAGCAGGATGTCGCGGCCGGTGGCGCCGCGGGCCAGGTGGACCGCGTCCATTGTGGACTCGGTGCCGGAGTTCGTGAACCGCCACTGGGGCAGGCCGAACCGGCGGGCGAGTTCCTCGGCGACAACGATGGAGCCGTCAGTCGGTGCCGCGAAGTGGGTGCCCATGTCGATCCTCGCCTTGACTGCCTCGCCGACCACCGGGTTGGCGTGGCCGATCGCCATGACGCCGAAGCCGTTGTGGAAGTCGGTGTATTCGTTGCCGTCAACGTCCCAGACCTGGGAACCCTCTCCGCGCTCGAGGTAGACCGGCCAGGGATCGTTCACCTGAAAGGAGGACGGGACACCGTTAGGCATGACCTTCTCGGCGCGCTGAAAGGTCTTGGCGGACTCGCCCGTGCGGTTGCGGAAGGTCTCCTGCTGCTGTTCGGTCAGCGAGGCGACGAGCTTCGGATCGAACGGGCTGGTGTCGCCCGTGTGCGTCTCTACGGTCATGTTTCCTCCGGTGGTTGGATCTGGCCTCAGCCTATACCTGACGGGCGCGCAGTTCGGCCCGTTTGATCTTGCCGCTGGGCGTCTTCGGGAGCACGTCTAGGAACTCGACGATCCGCGGATATTTGTAAGGCGCGGTCGCCTCGCGGCAGTGCTGCTGGATCTCGGCGACGAGCTCGTCATCCGGCTCGCCTTCGCGCAGGACGATGACCGCCTTGACCACCGATCCGCGCTCCGGGTCAGGCGCCGCGATTGCCGCCGCCTCGGCGATCCGGGGGTGAGTCAATAGAGCGGATTCGACCTCGACCGGACCGATCCGGTAGCCGGCCGAGCTGATCACGTCGTCGTTCCTCCCCTGATGGAAGAGGAAACCCTCCTCGTCCTCGGTGACCATGTCACCCGTCGCCCACCACTCGCCGTCGAAAGTGCTGCCATCGATGTAGCTGGAGAAGAACGTGGGGGAGGTGGCCGCCCGAACCTGCAGCTCTTCGTCGACGATCCTCGTCTCGATGCCGGGCAGCGGCCGTCCCATCGACCCTTCGCGGCCGGCGAGCCGGTCTCCGGGACGGATTCCGGTGACCTGTCCGGTCTCGGTCTGTCCGTAGCCATCGGCGATCTCCAGACCAATGCTCTCGCGGAAGACCTCGATCACTTCGGCGTTGAGGGCTTCGCCGGCCGAGACCATGCGTTTCAGGCCGGGAACCGGGGCGACCTCGGTCCGCTTGGCGAGGATCCGGTATTCGGTCGGAGCCTGGCAGAGCACGTTGACCCCTTCACGCCGGGCCGTGTCCAGCCGGGAGTCAGGTTCGAAGCGGGCATCAACCAACAGTGACTTCGCGCCGCGGAGCCACGGCGCGATGAACGAGTTCCGGGAGGACTTGGACCAGCCCGGCGCGGCCGTGCACCAGACGAGGTCTCCCTTGCCGGCGCCCAGCCAGTGCTCGGCCTGGGTGGCCTGGCCGAGCAGGTAGCTCTGACTGTGGATCACGCCCTTCGGCTCGCCGGTGGATCCTGAGGTGAAGACGATCAGCGCCGGGTCTGACGGGCTGAGGTCGGCCGCAGCGGCCGGAGTCGCCTGGTCGAGGTCTTCATCGAAGATGCGTTCGAGGTCGGCCATGTCGAGATACGGGACCCCGTCGCCGAGGTTGGCCAGGTACCGCTCTTCGCCGATCACGAGAGCCGGATTCGTCTCCGCCACCCGGTAAGCGAGGTCGGTCCCGGTCAGCTGTGGGTTGAGTGGCAGGGCCACGGCTCCCATGCGGAAACAGGCGAGCATCGAGATCACCCATTCGATCCGGCTGCCGACCAGGATCATGACCACGTCGCCGCGCCGCACGCCCCGGGCGAGCATCGCGCCGGAAAGGCCCATGCTGCGGGCGAAGAGGTGGCTGAAGTAATGGACCTTGCGGCCACCCTCGGCGTCGATCGCGATCACCGCTTCCTGGGAAAACGGGAACTTCTGGATGACGTCGTCGATGAAGTTCACTTCAGTTGATTCTCTCAGGGATCTGGTTTTCCACGGGCGGCAACGATAAGCTCGGCTCAACGAACAGTCAGTCGGGAGGGGACGTATGACCGGCAGGCAGAGCAAGCGGCGCCATGAGCGCCGTAAGGCACACGTAGAGAAGACCCGGCAGGGGTCGAGGTTCGGCCAGATCGCACTCGGCACTGGAGTCGGCATGGGCGCGGCTCTCGCGATGGCAGCTCCCGCTTCCGCACAGGACTTCACCGTCACCGCCCTGAACGATTCCGGCACGGGATCGTTGCGGGCGGCGATTGACGACGCCAACACCAACACCAACGCCGGCTCCGACAGGATCCTTTTCCAGTCGGGCCTGACCGGGTCGATCGGCCTCCAGTCGGAGCTCGTGGTCTCCGATGACCTCGAAATCGAGGGCCCGGGAGCCGACGCGATCACGGTCGACGGTCACGACACTTTCGGCCTGTTCAGCGTCGAGAACCCTGCCGCCACCATGGACTTCACGCTTTCCGGCCTGACCCTGTTCGACGGAAGTTCCCAGTACTACGGCGGAGGGATCGATGCCGTCAACACGAACCTGACGGTCAACGACTCGGTCCTCTACTCCAACAACGGCCAGGTCGGCGGCGCGATCTACTCCGGCGGCAACGGCCAGGTCGGCAGCGACGGATCGCTCACGGTCGACCACAGCACGCTCTCCGGCAATACGTCCGGCCTCGGCGGCGCGATCGCGGCCTCCGGGAACATCACCGTGTCGTATTCGACCTTCGACAACAACCGCGCGCTCCAGGGTGGCGGCGCGATCACGGCCAGCGGCTCGCAGAGCGACTCCACCCTGACGATCAATCAGTCGACTTTCAACCGCAACAGCGGCGCCTTCACCGGCGGCGCGGTGGCCGTCATACCGGGCCCTTACTCCGAGGTGGACCTGTCGGTGCAGTCATCGACGATTTCCGGCAATCAGGCCGGTTTCGCCGGCGGCGGCATTGCCGGCGGCTTCACCGATGCCGACATCGAGAACTCGGTCATCGAGAACAACTTCGCCTATTACGGCCCCGACCTTTACAGCGGCACCTTCGCGGGCGTCCCCGGAGGCGGCTGCGGCTGTTATCCCGAAACGACCTTCGACAGCATGTTCAGCTTCATCGGCGAGACGGCCGACGCGACCATCAATTCGACCGTGGCCGGATCCAACATCCTGGACACCGGTGACGCCCTGCTCGGCAGCCTGGCCGACAACGGCGGTTCGACCAGGACGATGGCGATCGGGCCCGACAGTCCCGTCGCCAACAAGGGAGCAAGTGCTCTGACCGTCGACCAGCGCGACGAGAAGCGACCGGTCGAATACCCGAACATCGCAAATTCGACCGCGCCCGGTGCCAACGGCGCCGACATGGGCGCCTTCGAGCTCCAGTACGAAGAGCCGCCCCCGCCGCCACCTCCGGTGATTGACCGGCCGTTCCTGCTCCTCGGCTCGACGCCGCACCGGAAGAAGGGCACGGCCACCGTGCGCGTCAAGATCCCGGCGGCGGGAGCAGTCAACCTGGTCGGCTACAGGATCTTCAAGAGCTCGAAGCGGCACTTTGCCGCCAAGGGCGTCTACAAGTTCGAGGTCGTGCCGAAGGGCAAGAACCTGAAGAAAAAGCTGAACAAGACCGGTAAGGCCAAGGTACTGGTCAAGTTCCGCTACACCCCGGACGTCGGCCGGACCCTGGCCAAGGGCCGCCTGTTCCCCCTGTTCAAGGGCACGAAGAGCAAGAAGGCAAAACCGGCCGCCCTGCGCGAATGGCGCAGTCTGGGCGGCCCGGGCAACTAGGTCTGGTCAGTTCTCGTACTTCTTGATGATGCGCATCGCGCCGGTGGGGCAGGCGTCGACGCAGAGGTAACACAGCACGCATTCGTCGAGCTGGCCCTGAACGATCTCAGTGCCCGCTGCTGAAGCCTTGAAGATGCCCACGGTGCAGACCTCTTCCAGCTTCTTCGCGAGCTCCGGGTCCGACTTGGCCGGCTCGTCCAGTTCGATGTCGATGAAAACGGCGTCCATCGCTTCAGCGGGGCTCATCGTTCGATCCTCTCTTTGACGGCTTCCGGGATTTCGTCGATCCGCTCTACCACCTTGATGCCGGCGGCCTCGAGACGGATGATCTTCTCGGTGGCGGAGTCTTCCTTGCCTTCGACGATCGTGCCGGCGTGGCCGAAGCTCATGCCCTGCATCTCTTCGTCGTCCATGAACTTGCCGGCCATGAAGGCGACGATCGGCAGGCGGGAGTTGTTTTCCTGCTTCCATTCGGAGAGCTGGGCCTCCATACGGCCGCCCGGCTCGGTGTAGATCACGATCGCCTCAGTCTGCTCATCGGCCTCGAAGTACGGCATCAGTTCGGCGTAGGTCGAGCCGATGATCGCGTCGCCTCCGATCGAGACGGCGGTCGAAACGCCGAGCCCGGCCGCGGTGAGCGACGAGGAGATCTCGGTGGTCATGCCGCCGGAACGCGACATCACGCCGACGACTCCCGGCTTGTACGACTTGGCGGCGTCCTTGGCCGGGCCGCCGATGCCGCCCATCTTGCAGACCTCGGGCACGATCAGCCCGAGGCAGTTCGGGCCGATGATGCGTGCGTCGTGAAGGTTCGCGAATTCGACCATCTCGGCGACATCTCCGCGGGGAATTCTTTCGGTGACGATGACCAGCAGCTTGATGCCGTTGGCGATCGCCTCGACGACCGCGTCCTTGGTGAAGCCGGGAGGCACGGTGACGATCGAGCCGTCGATCGCGCTGCCGTGGCTCTCCACGGCCTGGGCGACCGTGTCGAACACCGGCACGCCGTGCACTTCACGGCCGAGGCGGCCGGGGGTCACTCCGCCGACGATCTTCGAGCCGTAGTCGAGGCATTCCTTGGTCAGGTTGACCGCTTCCCGCCCGGTTATGCCCTGGACGATGAAGGTCGTGTCTTTGTTCAGAAGGATGCTCATGACGCTCCCTGGATCTTGGCGACGGCTCGGCCAGCGGCGTCCCAGAGGGAGACCGACCGGTCGCAGTATTCGACCCCGTAGTGGTCGAGGATCTTGTTGCCCTCGTCCTCCCAGGCGCCCGGGATGCGGAAGATCGCGATCGTCTCGGCCGGGTCCTTGCCCAGTTCGAGGCAGGCCTTGATCACTCCGCGGGCGACGATGTCGACCCGCGTGTTGGAGACGATCGACATCATCACGGCGATCTTCTCGACACCATCCTTCTTGAGCACTTCCTTGGCCAGGCCGCAGGCCTTGGCGACCGACGGGTTGCCACCGATCTCCGAATAGTTGGCCGGCTTGCCGCCCTGGTTGCGGACGGCGTCGGTCAGGGTCAGCGAACCGCCGCCCGCGCCGATCACGAGGCCGAGGTTGCCGTCGAAGCCGTGATCCTTGCCCTGGATGACGCCGCGGTGGTCGGCGGCGTCGATCGCCTTGACGTTCTTTTCGAAGTCGGAAGGCACGTAGGTGTCGCGGGTGTCCTCCTCCGCGATTCCAAGTTCCTTGCGCAGTATGTTCTTTTGCCTTCCGACCGCCTCTTCTTCCATCTCCATGTGGGCGTCGAGCGCGACGAAGCTGCCGTCGGTGAGCTCGGCCAGAGGGTTGATCTCGGCGAGGATCATGTCGTTCTCGCGGAAGAGCCGCGCCAGCTTGGCGAGGATCGGTGTGGCCCGGTTGAGCTGGCTGCCGGTGACGCCGGTGGCCGCGATCACCTGCTTGGCCTCGTAGTCGCCGACCGGCAGGATGTTCGAGATGTGCCCGCGTCCGACATGGTCGGGGTGCTCTTCGGCGACCTGCTCGATGTCGATGCCGCCCATGTCGCTGAAGAGCATCAAAGGCTTTTTGGCGGTTCCGTCCCAGACGACGCTTGCGTAGTACTCCTGTTTGATCTCGGCCTTCGGATCGACCAGGACGCCGACGGGCATATGCCCGTTGATCTCCAGCTTGAGGATGTCCTCGGCGTGTTTCGCGGCTTCATCCGGGGTATCGGCGAACTGCACGCCGCCGGCCTTCATGCGGCCTCCGGTCAGAACCTGGGATTTGATCACGGTGGGGCCGCCGATTTCTTCGGCGGCCTTCCGTGCCTCGTCAGCTGTTTGGCAGAAGCCGTACTTGGTGACCGGGATTCCGGCCAGCTCGACGATCTTTCGTGCCTCATATTCGTAGAAGATCATGGACCGGGAAATCTATTCGACCCGCTCTGGAATCAGTATTCCGACGCGCCCGGTAGGAATCGGCGATGGGCGGGTGGGCCGGATCTTTGGCGGCGCAGGTAACGTCCCGGCAATGGATTTCCGCCGCCGAGTGTTGCTCGTCCCGCTCCTCGCCGGGGGAATCCTGATGTCAGGATGCGGTGAGACGGTGATCGACGCCGGCAAGGCCGAGCCGGCGATCCGGTTCGACGTCCAGGAGGCCACGAAGACGAAGATCAAGTCGGTCGATTGCCCCGACGACATCGAGGTCGTCCCAGGCGCGCGCTTCACCTGCCGCGTGTTCGCCGCGGATGGCGCTGAAGCCGTCGCCGAGGCCGAGATCCTGAATGGGGATGCCGATGTGCGCGTGCTCCGCCTGACGAAGCCGTAGGGTTTTCGTTTCAGCAGCCGGGGTCTGAGCGTGCCGATGTCACCGCACAGGGGAGCACATCTGCGCAACAATCCGGGCGTAGGAGCGGCCTGATGGCCCTAATTTCCCCGGTCCCTCAACCGACCGGGCAGCAACCAAGGAGTGAAAGACCGCCAGTGAGTGAAACGACCGAGGTAACTGCGCCGACCAACAACGCCAAGCTACTCGCTTGGGTAGATGAAGTAGCGCAGCTGACTCAGCCCGATTCGATCTACTGGTGTGACGGATCGGCCGCGGAATACAACCGCCTCGCCGAAGGCCTTGTCGCGGCGGGGACTTTCGAGAAGCTCTCCGACGCCAAGCGCCCGAACTCCTACCTGGCCAGCTCCGACCCCGGCGACGTCGCCCGGGTCGAGGACAGGACCTACATCTGCTCCGAAAAGGAAGAAGACGCCGGACCGACCAACAACTGGAAGGCGCCGGCCGACATGCGCCGCACCCTGAACGCCTTCTTCGAAGGTTCGATGAAGGGCCGCACGATGTACGTGGTGCCGTTCTCGATGGGCCCGCTCGGCTCGCCGATCGCCCACATCGGCGTCCAGCTGACCGACTCTCCTTACGTCGCCGTCTCGATGCGAATCATGACCCGCATGGGTTCCGGCGCCCTCGATGTGCTCGGCTCCGACGGTGACTTCGTGCCGTGCGTCCACTCGGTCGGCATGCCGCTCTCCGAGGGTGACACCGACGTCGCCTGGCCCTGTAACTCCGAGAACAAGTACATCGTCCATTACCCCGAGACCCGGGAGATCTGGTCGTACGGTTCCGGCTACGGCGGCAACGCCCTGCTCGGCAAGAAGTGCTTCGCCCTGCGCATCGCTTCGGTCATGGCCCGCGACGAAGGCTGGATGGCCGAGCACATGCTCATCCTCAAGCTGACCAACCCGGACGGCATCGCGAAGTTCGTCACTGGTGCTTTCCCGTCGGCCTGTGGCAAGACCAACCTCGCCATGCTGATCCCGAGCATTCCAAACTGGACGGTCGAAACGGTCGGCGACGACATCGCCTGGATGAAGTTCGACGACGAAGGCCGTCTGCGGGCGGTCAACCCGGAAGCCGGATTCTTCGGTGTAGCTCCCGGCACCGGCGTCAAGACCAATCCGAACGCGATGGTCACGATCGAAGAGAACTCGATTTTCACCAACACCGCCAGGACCGACGACGGCGATACCTGGTGGGAAGGCATGACCGAGGAGACGCCCGATCACCTGATCGACTGGCACGGCAACGACTGGACGCCCGAGGCAGACGCTCCCGCCGCGCATCCCAACTCCCGTTTCACGACCCCGGCCTCACAGTGCCCTACCATCGCTCCGGAGTGGGAAGACCCAGCCGGCGTGCCGATCGACGCCTTCCTCTTCGGTGGGCGCCGCTCCTCGGTCATCCCGCTGGTCACCGAGGCCCGCGACTGGAACCACGGCGTCTTCATGGCCGCGACCATGTCGTCCGAGACGACGGCCGCTGCCACCGGAGCCGTCGGCAAACTGCGCTTCGACCCGATGGCGATGCTGCCGTTCTGCGGTTACAACATGGCCGACTACTTCCAGCACTGGCTGGAGATCGGCGAGCGCGAAGGCGCCCAGCTGCCGAAGATCTTCTACGTCAACTGGTTCCGCAAGGACGACGACGGCAAGTTCATCTGGCCCGGTTTCGGCGAGAACAGCCGCGTCCTCGAGTGGGTCTACAACCGGACCAACGGCGAGAACGAGACGCTCGACACGCCGCTCGGGCTCTTGCCGCTGGCCAGCGACCTGAACCTCGAAGGACTCGACCTGACCGCCGCCGACCTCGAAGGAATCCTGAGCGTCGACGACGAAGCCGTGAAGGGGCAGCTGCCGCAGATCGAGGAGCACTTCGCCAAGTTTGGCGACGACCTTCCGGCCGAGCTCCGCGAAGAATTCGAAGCACTCAAACAGCGCCTGGGCTAAAGGCTCAAATACTGGTGGTAGTCGGCGGCCGGGTTGATCGAATCGGCCGTCGCTGACCTTCTCTGAACCAACGGATAGGCGGTAGCATCGGGCCGACCTGCCCGTATAAGAACCAGAGGAGAGCAATGAGCCAGGCCCAGACCAAGTACATCCTGCCTGAGTCATCCATTCCGACAAGTTGGGTCAATATCCTGCCCGACCTGCCCGGAGAGCCCCTGCCTCCGCTCAGCCCGGCGACCGGTCAGCCGGCCGGCCCCGAAGACCTTTCGGCGATCTTCCCGATGGATCTGATCGCTCAGGAAATGTCGCCGGACCCCGAAATCGAGATCCCCGAGGAGGTCAGGGAGATATACAAGCTCTGGCGCCCGACTCCGCTGATCAGGGCCCGACGCTTCGAGCAGGCCCTCGACACTCCGGCCCACATCTACTTCAAGTACGAGGGAACCTCTCCGGCCGGTTCACACAAACCGAATTCGGCGGTTCCCCAGGCTTATTACAACCGCGAGGCCGGGATCTCGAAGCTCATCACCGAGACGGGAGCGGGGCAATGGGGCTCGGCGCTTTCGATGGCCTGCCAGATGTTCGGGATCGAGTGTGAAGTGTTCATGGTCGGCATCTCCTACGACCAGAAGCCCTACCGCCGGTCGATGATTGAGACCTGGGGTGGAACGGTTCACCGCAGTCCCTCCGACCTCACCGAGGCGGGACGTTCACAGGCCGCACACGAGAGTGGCAGCCTCGGTATCGCGATATCGGAAGCAGTCGAAGTCGCGGCCGGCTCGGAGGATTCCAATTACGCGCTCGGATCGGTGCTCAACCATGTCTGTCTGCATCAGACCGTGATCGGCCAGGAAGCGATCGAGGCGATGGAAATGGCCGGCGAGTATCCCGACGTCGTGGTCGGCTGCGTCGGTGGTGGTTCCAACTTTGCCGGATTGATCTACCCCTTCGTGCGCGAGAACCTCAGGAACGGACGGAGCACGCGTTTCCTCGGAGCCGAACCGACCGCCTGCCCGACCCTGACTCAGGGTGTTTACGCCTACGACTATGGAGACACCGTGGGCATGACCCCGCTGATGCCCATGTACACGCTCGGTCATGACTTTGTGCCGCCTCCGGTTCATTCGGGAGGGCTGCGCTACCACGGCGACGCGCCCAGCCTCTGTGCGCTGGTCAAGGCGGGCATGGTTGAGGCGACCGCAATTCCTCAGGGGGCCGCCTTCGACGCGGCCGTGCGCTTCGCCCGCGCCGAGGGCATCATTCCCGGTCCCGAGCCGGCCCATGCCCTGCGAGCGGCGATCGAGGAAGCCGAAGCGGCCAAACAGGCCGGTGAGGAGCGGGTCATCCTGGTCGGACTCTCCGGTCACGGACATCTCGATCTGGCTGCCTACGGGGCCTACATGGCCGGCGACCTGGAAGACTTCGAGCTACCTCAGGAGGATCTCGACCGGGCAATGGCCAATCTGCCCGAGGCTCCCTCGATCGCCTGACTCAGTTGGTGAGCGCGTCCCGGATCGAGTCGGGGACCGGTCGTGATTCGTTCGACGCGGAGTCGACACAGACGTAGGCGAGCGTCCCGGCGGCAAACTCGTCGTCGTCGCGAGAGAGCGTGAACGCCGTGGTCATCGATTTGGTGCCGATCTGCTCGACCCGCACCTCGGCAATGAATTCGTCGTCGAAGCGCAGCGGCATGAAATAGCGGAGGTTGACTTCGACAACTGCGAGGTCGAGGCCGTCCTCCATCATGCTTTCGTAGCCGCCGAGATGCTCCCGCCAGAGCTCGTTGATTGCCAGATCGGCGTAAACGAGGTAGTTGGCGTTGAAGACCACGCCCAGCGGGTCGCATTCGTTGTAACGGACCCGCAGGGCTGTCGAGGCGGACTTGTACAAACTGCCCTAGAAGCCGTACTGCTCCTTGAGCTCCGGATCCTTTGCGGCCAGCATCTCGGCCAGTTCGACCATCACCTTGCACTGCTTCCAGGTGGCGTCGTCCTGCATCTTGCCGTCGATCATGTGGACAC
>JAENWT010000034.1 GCA_016650125.1 Thermoleophilia bacterium | reverse complement strand
CCCTAAGGCCGTCTTCCCTCACGCGGTGTTGCTGCGTCACGCTTTCGCGCATTGCGCAAGATTCCCCACTGCTGCCTCCCGTAGGAGTCTGGGCCGTGTCTCAGTCCCAGTGTGGCTGATCGTCCTCTCAGACCAGCTACCCATCGTTGCCTTGGTAGGCCTTGACCCCACCAACAAGCTAATGGGCCGCGGGCCCCTCCCAATGCGGAAGCCGAAGCTACCTTTAGTGAACAGGCTTAAGCCTGTGCACCACATCCGGTATTAGCCCGAGTTTCCTCGGGTTGTCCCGGTCATCGGGGTAGATTACCCACGTGTTACTCACCCGTTCGCGGCTTTGCCCCAGAGCAAGCTCTGGTTCGTCGCACCACTTGCATGTGTTAAGCACACCGCCAGCGTTCGTCCTGAGCCAGGATCAAACTCTCCGTGAAAAATGTTGCGAGGTATCAATGCCGGCCTGTAAACAGGCCAGCGCCCCGATTCTAAAAGAACCGGGTTCCTCTAACTATTCAACGTAGAGCTGTGTCATATCGAAATGTTGCCCAAGTACACAAATACGGGCAACGGATACGACGGGGTACAACAATCGTCCGAGGCGCTGGCGCCTCAGACTGTAAATCGGGCTCGAACATTTCCTCCAGACAGGTAAATCGTCCGGAGTAATGCACGCTGCTCAGTTTTCAAAGACCGCGTGCGCCAGCGCGATGGGTTTCATCGCAAGGGACACTTGAGTCGCACAACCTGCCCGACTCAGCGGACGAAGAACTATACATGCTTTTCAGAACTTTGTCGAGGCGATTCCGGGGTTGGCTTCAGGCTGCGGATCCGAATCGCTTGAAACGCCGCTTTCCCAGCTGAAGCACGCATCCCTCGAGGTCGGCGGCGGCGTAATCGAGCGGTTCGGCGGACAAAACCTCGCCGTCTTTCTTGACCCCGCCCTGACCCAGCATCCGGCGCGCTTCGCTACGGCTGATCCCGAACGCGTCGGCCAGCGCCGCCGGCAGGTGCACCGGGTCCCCGTCCATCGAGTAGTCCTCGATCTCCTCCGGCGCCTCATGGCGCACGAACACGCGGTCGAAGTGCTCCTCCGCCGCCGTCGCGGCGGCCTCATTGTGAAAACGCGCAACCAGCCGGCGCCCCAGGGCGCGTTTCGCCTGGTTCGGAGGCAGGTCCGGAAGCGATTCGCCCAGCAGCAGGTTCCAGTACTCCTCGAGGTTGTTGTCGGGCAGGCTCATGACCTTGCCGAACATGTCCCCGGGCGCATCGGTCACGCCGATGTAGTTGCCGAGCGACTTCGACATGCGCCGCACCCCGTCGATCCCGGGCAGGATCGGCATGGTCATGACCGTCTGCTGGGGTTTGTCGTAAGCGCTTTGTATGGAGCGGCCGAAAAGCAGGTTGAACTTCTGGTCGGTGCCGCCGAGCTCGACGTCGGCATCGATCGCCACCGAGTCGTAGCCCTGGAACAGCGGATAGAGCAACTCGAGTGCGGAGATCGGCTCTTCGGCCGTCATCCGCTTCTGGAAGTCGTCGCGCTCCAGCAACTGGGCGATCGTCGCCTTGGCCAGCAGGCCCAGCAGCTCTTCCGGCTCCATGCGCAGCCACTCACTGTTGAAGCGCACCTCGGTCCGGTCCGGATCGAGGATCTTGAAGGCCTGCTCCTGGAAGGTCCGGGCGTTGCGGCCGATCGTTTCGGGGTCGAGCATCGGTCGCTGTTCAGAGCGTCCGGTCGGGTCACCGACCCGCGCCGTGTAATCGCCGATGATCAGCACGACCTGGTGGCCGTCGTCCTGGAACTGGCGCAATTTGTTGAGCACGACGGTGTGCCCGAGGTGGATGTCGGGCGCGGTCGGATCGATGCCCAGCTTGATTCGCAGGGGCTCGCCCCCATCGAGTTGGCGGGCCAGACCGCCCTCCGGCAGCGCCTCGACCGCGTTCGCGCTCAGCGCGGCCGCCCGCTGGAGCGCGGCGTCACTAGTGTGACCTTCGTCCATTTCGGCTCTGGCTGGCACAGGGGCAATGCTAGACTGAGCGGCGCGACTTGGTGATCCCCGTGTGTTGTGTTGGTTGGAAGGCACCGGGGCTTCCGCGATACTTCGCGCACCCACACCGGTCTGATTCGCCATCAAATGGCTACTGGAACTACAAAGCATCCACCGGGAAGTGAACCCCGGAAGAACGGGCACGCTACCGACGCCCCGACCAATGCCGAAGGCAATGGCGAGTCAGTGCTGCGCCCGCCGGGTGAGAAATCGACCATAAAGGCGCCTTCGCGCAAGGACAAGGCCCGCCGCCTGTTCGGCCGGAACGGATCGAAGAACGACTCCAAGACCAAAGCTCCGGCCGCCGAAGGCAACACCCTGGTCATCCCGCCGGCCCCGGCCGGCAACGGTCTCGGCAATGGCAGCGGCAGTGGCAACGGTGATCCGCCGCTCACCATCCCTTCCGTCCCCCAGCCCGCCGACAAGCCGCCGAAGCCGAAGGTCAAGAAGCTGCGGATCCTCTTCATCGTGCTCGGCCTCGGGGCACTCGGCCTCTGCTCCGCCTTCTTTGGCATGTTCATGGCGGTCTCCCAGGATCTGCCGGCGATCGAGAAGTACGCCCAGTACAAGGAATCCAAGAATTCGATCGTCACCGACAGCCAGGGCGAATTCATCAGCACCCTGAGCAGCAACGAGAACCGCATCCTGATCCTGCCGGAGCAGATCTCCCCGAACATGAAGAACGCCGTCGTCGCGGTCGAGGACGCCCGTTTCTACGAGCACCGCGGCGTCGACTATCAGGGCCTCGGCCGCGCCCTGTTGCAGGACATCATCGCCCGCAGCGCCAAGCAGGGCGCCTCGACGATCACCCAGCAGTTGATCAAGCAGGCGCTGGAGGCGCAGAACGACCGCTCACCGCTCCAGAAAATGCGCGAGATCGCCCTCGCCTACCACATCGAGCAGGAGTGGACCAAGGACAAAATCCTCACCGAATACCTGAACACGGTCTACTTCGGCTCCGGTGCCTACGGCGTCGAGGCCGCGGCGCGGACCTACTTCGGCACGGCCCACCCGGGCTGCGGCACCGACGAGGCCCCCTGCGCCGAGGTGCTGACCCCGGCCGAGTCCGCCCTGCTCGCCGGCATCATCCAGAACCCTTACGGATACGACCCGGCCAACAACCCCGATGCCTCCCTGATCAGGCGAGACACGGTGCTCCAGAAGATGTTCGAACAGGACTTCATCACGCAGGAGCAGCTCGACGAAGGCAAGGCCGAAGCGCTGCCGGCCTCGAAGGACATCGAGCCGCCGTCGATCGATTCCAAGGCCCCGTACTACACCGAGTGGATCCGCCAGCAACTGGTCGACCGCTACGGCGCCGGCCGCGCTTTCTTCGGCGGCCTCAAGGTCAAGGGCACACTTGACCTCGGGGCCCAGGCCGCGACTGAGAACGCCGTGACCAGCACGATCGGCGGCATCGGACCCGACGCATCGGTGGTCATCATCAACAACAAGGACGCAACCGTGGACGCCATGGTCTCCGGATCCGACTTCGACTCGGCGCCGTTCAACCTGGCCACGCAGGGTTATCGCCAGCCGGGCTCGACCGTCAAACCGTTTGTGCTGACCACCGCCCTCGAACAGGGCATCTCGCCTGACTCCGTTTGGGAATCAGCTCCCCAGGACTTCGTATTCGGCAAGGCGAGGAATCCATTCCACGTCGAGAACTACGGCGGCTTCTACAACGGTTCGATCACCCTGGCCGACGCGACGACCCTTTCCGACAACTCGGTCTACGCCCAAGTGGGTCTCGAAGGGATCAAGCGTGGTCCGTACGCGGTCGCCGAGACAATCCACAAGGCCGGAGTCTCCGACCACGTCGGGCGCAACCCCGCGATGGTGCTCGGTACTTCCGAAGTGACCCCGCTCCAATGGACTTATGCCTTCAGCACGCTGGCCAATGACGGCCGCCGCGTCAGCGGTTCACTCGCCCCCGACCCCGGCGACTCGCCCGTCGCCTACACCAAGGTCACCGACGAAGATGGGAAGACGATCAAGGGCGGCGACAACGAAGTCATCAGCACTGGTGAATTCGATCCGGACGTAATCACCACGGCCAAGGGCATCCTGCACACCGTGGTTACGGAAGGCACCGGTAAGAACGCCAACATCGGCGACCCTTACCAGTGGGGCAAGACCGGTACCACCACCGACAACACCAACGCCTGGTTCTGTGGAGCGACCCAGTTGATCACCGCCTGCGTCTGGGTCGGTTATGCCGACAGCTACCAGCAAATGACCACCGAATACGGCGGCCAGCCCGTTGACGGCGGTACCTTCCCGGCCCTGATCTGGGCCCGTGTCGTCGAAGCCTGGAATGCCCTCGAAGCGACCCGGGCCGCCGGGCGTGAAGCCGAAGCCGCGGCCAAGGCGGCCGGCGAGGACGTACCGACCGACTCCACCACCGTCGCGCCGTATACAGCGCCTTCGACCGGAGTCGCCCCGACGACCACGGCTCCGGCACCCACCGAGCCCACGGCGCCGGCTCCTACGGCACCCGCGCCCACCGCCCCGGCGCCTGCCCCCGCACCGACCCCGGCACCCAGCACCGGTGGAGCAGCGCCCAGCACGGGCGGCGCCTCTCCGGGCTAAAAGGAGTTGATGCGCTGCTCGGCGAGTGCGATCTGGATCGCCAGGCTTTCGCTTGACGTTCCGCCTTCGCTGAGCTTGGACTCGAGCCAGCTGCCCTGCTTCAGCACCTCGTAGTACTCGTCGTCGAGCTGGTCCGACCGTTCAGCCAGTTCCTCCAGGCTGAGGTCGGAAAGGTTGCGGCCGTCGGCGACACAAAGCCGCACCAGGTCTCCGACGATGCCGTGGGCCTCGCGGAAGGGCACTCCTCGCCGCACCAGCAGGTCAGCCACCTCGGTCGCGGCCAGCATCTCGTCCCCCGAGGCACTGAACAGACGGTCGCGGTCGAATTCGATGCCTTCGAGGATGCCGGCAGTCATGTCGAGGCTGGCCTCGATCGTCTCGACCGCGTCGTAGAACGGCTCCTTGTCCTCCTGCATGTCCTTGCCGTAGGTGAGCGGCAGCGCGTGCATGACGCCGAGCAGCGTCGTGAAGTCGCCGATGACCCGGGGCGCCTTGGCCCGCAGCAGTTCGGCTGAATCGGGGTTCTGCTTCTGCGGCATGATGCTCGAACCCGAAGTGAAGGGCTCGGCGATCTGGCAGAAGGCGAACTCGGTGCTCGACCAGATCACCAGCTCCGAACCGAGCCGGGACAGGTGGGTCGCACAGATCGATGAAGCCGACAGGAAGTCGAGCACGAAGTCGCGGTTGGAAGTGCCGTCGAGCGAGTTCGGCGTGATGTCGTCGAAGCCGAGGTCCGCCGCGACCGCCCGCCGGTCGATTTTCCAGTTGACACCGGCCAGGGCCCCGGAGCCGAGGGGCATCACTGCGGCCGACTTCCGCGCGGCGGCGAACCGGTCGAAGTCCCGCGACAGCATCCAGAAGTAGGCGAGCAGGTGGTGGCCGAGGTAGACCGGCTGCGCCCGCTGGAGGTGGGTGTATCCGGGCATCGCCCAGGCATCGTGGATCTTCGCGAGCCGCAGCAGTTCGGCCATGGCCGCGGCGATCAGGTTCCCGGCCCGTTCGGCGTGGTTCATCACCGCCATCGCGATGTCGGTCGCGACCTGGTCGTTCCGGGAGCGTCCGGTGTGGAGCTTGCCGGCCAGCGGACCGACGAGGTCGCCGAGGCGTCTTTCAATGGCCATGTGGATGTCTTCATCGCCGGGCGTGAATTCGAAGCGGTTCTCGTCCAGCTCGAGGCCGACCTCCGCGAGCGCGGCGTCCAGCCGCCCGATCTCGTCGTCCTCGATCACCCCGATCCGGTTCAGCGCCCGGGCGTGGGCCCGCGACTGCACGATGTCGTATGGGGCCAGGTACCGGTCGAAGTCGATCGACCGGTTGAGGCGCCAGAACCTGGGGTCGGGATCTTCTCGGAAGCGGGACACGGCCACGATTATCCCGCCAGCGCCGTCTTGAGCGCGTCCGCCACGCGATCGGTCTCGGCAGTGGTCATGTCGCCGTAGAACGGCAGGGCCATCGAGCGGGCGGCAACCGCTTCAGCCACCGGGAACATGCCCTCGGAGTAGCCGAGCTCCCGCAGGTGCGGAAACAGGTGGATGCAGGGCAGGTAGGCCTTTGCCGGAATTCCCGCTTCGGCCAGCCGGCCGATCACCGTGTCGCGATCGCTGCCTTCGGGCAGCTGCACGGGATAGACGAACCAGCTGCGCCGCGACTGCCCTTCGTCGGCCGCCGGCAGAACGAGGCCGTCGATGCCGCTAAGGCTCTCCGAATACTGCGCTGCGACCCGGGCACGGTCCGCGAGCAGATCGTCCAGCCGCGCCACCTGGGCCACCCCGATCGCCGCGGCGACGTCGGACAGCCGGTAGTTGAAGCCGAGCCGGTCATGTTCGAGCCAGTTCATGTCGACTGCCCGGCCCTGATTGCGTTCGGACCGGAGCCGTTCAGCCTCCGCGGCGTCACGCGGGATGATCATGCCGCCTTCACCCGTGGTCATCTGTTTGTTGGCGTAGAAGGCGAAAACGGCGAGGCCTCCCCGGGATCCGACTTTCCGGCCGTCTTCGTCGATAGCGCCGAGAGCCTGGGCCGAGTCCTCGAGCAGGCCAAGGCCACGATCCTCGGCGATGCTTTCGAACTCGGGCATGGCCGAGGGGTAGCCGAAGATGTCGATCGGAAGCAGACCGGCCGTCCGCTCCCCGATCGCACCGGCGACGGCGGCCGGATCGAGGTTGAGCGTGACCGGATCGATGTCGGCGAAGACCGGCTTCACTCCTTCGTAGAGCAGGCAGTTGGCACTGGCGACGAAGGTGAACGGGCTGAGCACGACCTCGTCACCCGATCCCCAGCCGAGCGCCCGGACCCCGAGATGGAGCGCGGTCGTGCCGCTATTCACCGAAACCGCGTCGTCGACCCCTAGCCAGGCCGCGAACTCCTCTTCGAACCGCCGGCCCATCGGGCCCAGGGAGAGGTGGCCCGAGCGCAGGACTTCGAGCACCAGCCGCTCCTCCTCGGCACCGATCACCGGCTTCGCGAGTGGCAGGGGCTCGGGGGTCACTCCGGGGAACCGTCCTGCCGCGGGAACGCGTATTCGAGCGAGTCGACCAGCGCCTCCCACGAGGCTTCGATGATGTTCTCGGACACGCCGATCGAGCCCCAGGACTCTTCGCCATTGGTCGAGTCGAGAAGCACCCGGGTGCCGGCGCCGGTTCCGTGGTCGGAATCGAGGATGCGCACCCGGTAACCGGTCAGCTCGACGTCGGCCAGGTGCGGGTAGTACGCAGTGATCGCCTTTCTCAGGGCGACGTCGAGCGCGTTGACCGGGCCGTTGCCTTCGGCGACCGTCAGATGGCGCTCGCCCTGCACCACGATCTTCAGCGTCGCTTCGGTCTCGACCTTGCCGTCCTCCCGCATCTCGGTCGTCACCTTGAAGCCTTCGAGCTTGAACAGGGGCTCATACTCCCCGGTCAGCTTGCGCAGCAGCAGGTCGAAGGACGCCTCGGCTGCCTCGTAGTGGTAGCCCTCGTGCTCGCGCTCCTTCAGCACGCCGATCGCCTCACGAGCGGCTGCGTCGTCCATCTCCAGGCCGATCGACTTGGCCCGCTGGAGGATCGTCGCCTTGCCCGAGAGTTCGGAGGGCAGCACTGACGTCGTGTTGCCGACCAGAGCGGGCTCGAGGTGCTCGAAGGTGCGCGAGTCCGCGGCGATGCCGGCCACGTGCATGCCGCCTTTGTGGGCGAAGGCATTGCGGCCGACGTAGGCCTGGTCCGGATCGAGCTGCACGTTCAGCAGCTCGGCAAGGAAATGCGAGGTGGTCGAGAGTTGGGCGAGTTGTTCGGGCGAGACCACGTCGTAGCCCAGCTTCAGCTGAAGGGCCGGCAGGATCGAGACGAGGTTGGCGTTGCCGCAGCGCTCTCCGTAGCCGTTCATCGTGCCCTGGACCAGCCGCACACCTTCGTCGACGGCGGCGAGGGAGTTGGCCACGCCGCATTCCGCGTCGTTGTGGGCGTGGGATCCGAGTTCGATCGAATCGCCGAACTCGGCCTTGACCTCACGGACCGCGGAAGCGATCTGGTTGGGCAGGCTGGAACCGTTCGTGTCGCAGAGGCTCAGGTTCTCGGCACCGGCGGCCGCGGCCGCCCTGAGGCATTCCATCGAGTAGCCGGCATCGTCGCGCCAGGCGTCGAAGAAATGCTCGGCGTCGTAGATCACTCGTTTGCCGGCGGCCACCAGGAACTCGATCGACTCCGTGATCATCGCCAGGTTCTCTTCCGGCGAGACCTTGGTGACCTTCTCCAGGTGGAGCGACCATGTCTTGCCGACCAGGGTGATCACCGGCACGAAGGTCTCGGCCAGCGTTCGCAGGGCTTCATCCTCGGCCGCCTCCACCCCGCGCCGCCGGGTCATGCCGAAGCCGCAGATCAAGGCCTGGTCCAGCTCTTCTTCGGCAAGCAGCTCGAAGAGCTCGGCTTCCTTCGGGTTCGACGACGGAAAACCGGCTTCGATGAACTGCACCCCGAGCCGGTCGAGCGCGTGCACGACCCTCACCTTCTCGGCTGCCGAAAGCGACATGCCGTGACCCTGCATACCGTCCCGCAGCGTCGTGTCGTAAAGCTTCACCTTGTCCATCGAATAAGTCCTTTCAGAAAATCAAACCGAATCAAAAATGTCCCGCCGGGGGGCCGAAACGTGGGCATAGCCACGCTGCCGCGAGCTGTCAGCCCGCAGCGCCCGTAATTCGGGAAATTCGGTTGTTCTCGTGAAAGCGGTGAAGCATTAAGAAGTGACTTTACTCGTTTCGGTCCCGGTTTCCGTTTTTTCCGGCTCACCGACAAGATCGAGCCATTCGGAGTATTCGGGCGCCCGGCCGTAGATTGCGTCCTCGAACTTGGCCTGGACCATCCGGGTGACCTCGCCGGGCTCGCCCAGCGGGTGGTCGTCGATCTCGCGGACCGGAACAATCTCCGCAGCGGTGCCGCACATGAAGACTTCATCGGCGGTGTAGAGCTCTGAACGGGCCATATCGCGTTCGATGCAGGTGTAGCCGCGATCCTCGAGGATCTGCATGACCGACTTGCGAGTGATGCCGTCGAGGATCGAAGCGACCTGCGGCGGTGTTGCCACCTTGCCGTCCTTGGCCACGAAGATGTTCTCGCCCGAGCCCTCGCAGACGAAGCCGCGGTCGTCGAGAAGGATCGCCTCTTCGTAACCGGCGTTGGCCGATTCCGTCTTGGCGAGGATCGAATTCAGGTATTGGCCGGAAGCCTTGGCGTGCGGCACCAGGCCGGCACCGGAGACGCGGCGCCAGGAAGAGACCTTGGCGCGGATGCCGTGCTTCTTGCCGTCCTCGCCGAGGTAGGCGCCCCAGGGCCAGGCGGCGATGATCAGTTCGACCGGTGCCGACTTGGCGTAAAGGCCCATCTCGCCGTAACCACGGAACGCCAGCGGCCTGATGTAGCAGTCACGAAGTCCGTTCTTGCGGACCAGCTCACGCGTGGCTTCGCCGATCTCTTCCGTCGAATACGGGAGATCGAGGTAGTACATGCGCGCCGACTGGTCGAGGCGCTTGAGGTGGTCGAGGTGGCGGAAGATCGCCGGGCCCTGGTCGCCGTCGTAACAGCGGACGCCCTCGAAGACCCCGGTTCCGTAGTGGAGGCCGTGGCTGAGCACGTGCACCTGCGCCTCGTCCCAAGGGACGAACTTGCCGCTGTGCCATATGAACTCAGCCTTTTCCACGAGTTTCCTTTCTACGATCGGTGACGACGAATGGTAACGCCAGAAGCTTGATCCCGTGAAATCGGGGATGCAAGGTGCGTGCCTGGCGCCGCGATTTCACGGGGTCACGCTTCTTACATCGAGAGCTGCGCGAGCACTGCGGCAGTTACCTCTTCGGTACCGACCTTGCTTTCGCTGTCAGCGCCGGAGAAGATGTCCGGCGTACGAAACCCGGTTTCGAGCACGGCATCGACGGCCGCCTCGATCCGGTCGGCTGACCTACCGTCGCCGAGCCCGTAGCGAAGCATCATCGCTGCCGAAAGCATCGTCGCCAGCGGATTGGCGCTGCCCTGGCCGGCGATGTCCGGGGCCGAGCCGTGAACCGGCTCGAACAGGCCCGGCTCATTTTTTGATCCCAGACTCGCGGACGGCAGCATGCCCAGCGATCCGGTCAACATCGCCGCCTCGTCGCTGAGGATGTCGCCGAAGAGGTTCTCGGTGACGATCACGTCGAAGTCGGTCGGCCGGGAAACCAGCTGCATCGCGGTGTTGTCGACCAGCATGTGGTCGAGTTCGACGTCGGCATAGTCATTGGCCACGATCTTCACTGTCTCCCGCCAGAGGCGGGAACTCTCGAGCACGTTTGCCTTGTCGACCGAAGTCACCCGCGGCCCGGCGTCGCGTCCGACGGCCCGCTGACGTGCCGCGTCGAAGGCCGCCCGCGTGATCCGCTCGATCTCGGGCACGGAATACGCGCACTCGTCGTACGCGGTGCCGCCGTTGTCGTCGCGGCGTCCGCTGTCACCGAAGTAGATGCCGCCAGTCAGCTCGCGCACTACCAGCAGGTCGGTGCCGACGATCCGGTCCTGCTTCAGGGGGCTCGACTCGATCAGCGCCGGTGACGGCTTGACCGGACGCAGGTTGGCGAAGAGACCGAGTTCCTTGCGGATGCCTAGCAGGCCCTGTTCGGGCCGGGGCGCCGAGGAATCGGCAGCGACGGCTTCGTCCCACTTCGGACCGCCGACCGCACCCAGCAGAACCGCGTCCGACTGACGGCAGGCCTCGATGACCTCGTCGGTCAGGGCCACCCCGTGCTCGTCGATCGAGACGCCGCCGATGAGGTGCTCGGTGTATTCGAAGCTGCCGACCGCGTTCAGGACCTGCTTCGTGGCACCCACGATTTCGGGTCCGATTCCATCTCCGGGCAGTACGACGATGTGGCTGGTTTCACTCATCAGATTGCTTTCCCTTGGATTGATCGTATGTGTCAGGCCCGGCGGGCCTCGATGTTGAGGCGAACGTAATTGAAGCTGTCGGGCTGGCCCATCACTTCCATCATGCGGTCGCTGAATGGCTGGAACAGCTCTTCCGGCAGCATCTGCCGGAGCGGCGCCAGGGTCGAAGCTTCGAAGAACGCCTGCGGCTCCCCGGGATGCGCGACACGCTCCTCGAGCCAGCAGTTGGCATCAACGTAGCCGGCGGCGGCCAGGTGGACCTCGGTCTCGTCGGGCCCGGCGAAGGTCCAGGGGTTCTCGACCTCGCCGACGTGTTCGACGTAAGGCTCTTCCCGCGTCACCTGCTCCAGCGCACTGATGATCTCGGCGACGTTGCCGCGGCCGCCGCACTGCGCGACCAGCATGCCGCCGGGCCTGGTGGCCCGGTGGAGCGCCGAGAAGAGCTTCTCGTGGTCGGGAACCCAGTGGAAGGTGGCGTTCGAGAAGACGTGGTCCACCGGTTCGTCGAGTTCCAGCCGGGCCAAGTCCTGGCAGAGGTACGTGACCTGGTCGTCGCCCAGGTTCTCGCGGGCCTTCTCGACCATCGACGGCGACCCGTCGACGGCGACGACCTTGCCCTCGGGCAGGTGCTCCAGCAGGTGCGCGGTCACTTCGCCGCAGCCGCAGCCGGCGTCCATCACCGTCTCGATGCCTTCGAGGTCAAGCCGGGCGAGTACTGCGTCGGACCACTCGCGCTGCGGCGTAGCCACACGTGCGTATTTGGTCGCGTCCCAGTCGGCCGGCTTCCCCTCTTCCGAACTCATGACAGGGCCGTGGTCACCGGACCGAAACTGCCACCCGGCCCATTCTCGAATGCTTCGATCTCGTCCTCCCCCATCAGGGTCAGGGCGATGTCGTCAAGGCCACCCAGCAGGCGCCGCTTGATCTCTCCGTCGATCTCGAACCGGGCCTCGCCGCCTTCCCAGGTGACCGCCTGATTCTCGAGGTCGATGCGGCATTCGCCGGCAGCTGCGATCGCCTTGCACTCATGATCTCCCAACGCGACCGGAAGAAAGCCGTTCTTGGTGCAGTTGGAATAGAAGATGTCCGAGTACGACGGGGCGATCACGGCCTTGAAGCCGAACTGGTGCAGCGCCCAGACCGCGTGCTCTCGCGAGGAACCCGAGCCGAAGTTGTGGCCCGAGACCAGGATCGGATGCGGGTGCAGCACGATCTCGCCGTCGCGGATCCAGTCGTAGAAGAGGAACTCGCCGAAACCGGTGCGCTCCACCCTCTTCAGGAACTGCTTGGGGATGATCTGGTCGGTGTCGACGTCGCTCCGGTCGAGAAAGGAGATTTCGCCTTCGATGATGTTGATCGGTTCCATTGTTTTCAGCTCCAGTTCCTGATGTCGACGAAATGGCCTTCGATCGCGGCGGCGGTGGCCATGGTCGGGCTGACCAGGTGGGTGCGCCCGCCCTTGCCCTGCCGTCCTTCGAAGTTGCGGTTCGATGTCGAGGCGCAGCGCTCGCCTTCGAAGAGCGTGTCCGGGTTCATGCCGAGGCACATCGAGCAGCCGGCGCCGCGCCACTCGAAGCCGGCCTCCTCGAAGACCTGGTCGAGGCCTTCTTCTTCGGCCTGAGCCTTAACCAGCGCCGAGCCGGGCACAACCATCGCCCGGATCGTGTCGGCGACCTTGCGCCCCTTGATCGCTCCGGCGGCCTCGCGCAGATCCGAGATCCGCGAGTTGGTACACGAGCCGATGAAGACACGTTCAGGCTTGACTTCCTCCATCGGCGTGCCGGCCTCAAGGCCCATGTACTGGAGCGCCCGTTCGGCCGACTCGCGCTCTCCGGCTGTCGGCAGGTCGGCCGGGTCGGGAACCCGGTCGGTCACTTCGACGACCATGCCCGGGGTCGTACCCCAGGTGACCATCGGCGAGACCGCCGATGCGTCGATGTCGATTTCGTGGTCGAAAGTCGCGCCTTCGTCGGTCGGCAGATGCTTCCACTGCTCCACCGCTGCGTCGAAGTCCTCCGGCACGCCCGGCTTGCCGCGCATGTACTCGTAGGTGACTTCGTCCGGCGCGATCATGCCGGCCCGGCCGCCACCTTCGATCGTCATGTTGCAGACAGTCAGCCGCTGCTCCATGGTCAGGTCGCGGATCGCCTCGCCGGCGTACTCGACGACGTAACCGGCCATGCCACCGGTGCCGAGACGGCCGATCGTGGCCAGGATCAGGTCCTTGGAGGTAACCCCTTCGCTCAGGGTGCCCTGGTAGTTGATTCGCATCGTCTTCGGGCGTCTTTGTACGAGGGTCTGCGTGGCCATCACGTGCTCGACCTCGGAGGTGCCGATGCCGAAGGCCAGTGCGCCGAAGGCGCCGTGGGTCGAAGTGTGCGAGTCACCGCAGACGATCGTGTTGCCGGGCTGGGTCAGGCCGAGCTCCGGTCCGATCACGTGGACGATGCCCTGCGTGTCGGAGCCGAGGCTGTAGACCGGGATGCCGAACTCGGCGGCGTTCTCTTCCAGGGTCTCGACCTGCTTGCGCGAGAGCTTGTCCTTGATCATGTTCGCCGTCGGCGTGCCGTCGGTCGGCACGTTGTGGTCGGCGGTGGCCACGGTCTTGTCCGGCCGGCGCAGCTTGCGACCGGTCATGCGCAGCCCTTCGAACGCCTGCGGCGAGGTGACCTCATGCACGAGGTGCAGGTCGATGTAGATCAGCTCCTCACGGACTTCGTGGGCCTCCCAGATCTTTTCGAACATCGTCTTCGTCCCGGTCATGATCTCCTCTCTATCCCCGGCGCAAACCGGCGGCGATTACGGCGACGAACCTGGTCGGTCCGTCGCTTTCGTTCTCAAAGTGGTGGGGCAAGTCGGCATCGAAGGTCACGCTGTCGCCTTCAGCCAGCTTGTGGCGGTCCTGTTCGAAGACCAGCACGAGCTCACCTTCGAGCACGACGGCGGTTTCACGGCTGCCGGGCTCATGCATCGGGCTGTCGCCCTTGCCACCGGTGCTGCTGCCGGGATCGAGCACGTGTGAGGAGACATCGGCGCGCAGTCCCGGCAGTGGCGGGGTCAGTTCTTCGATCTGGTGTCCCCCGCGCCGGTGGCGGCGGTGCTCCGAGACGCGGCTGACCACCACGTG
>JAENWT010000033.1 GCA_016650125.1 Thermoleophilia bacterium | reverse complement strand
TTGAGGGGGCGGGCGCCGTAAACCGGGTCATAACCGAGGTTGCCCAGCAGCGTTCTTGCCGCCTCCGTCAACTCGATCTCGATCCCGCGCTCGTGGACGCGGCCCACGAGCTGGGTCACCTGGAGCTCGACGATCCGGTTGATGTCCTGCCTAGAAAGGCGGTGGAAGATCACCGTGTCGTCGATCCGGTTGAGGAATTCGGGCTTGAAGGTGGTCGCGAGCACTTCCTCGACCCGCTCGCGGATACGTTCGTCGACCGTCTCGCCGGCGATTTCCTGGCTGCCGACGTTGGAGGTCATGATCAGCACGGTGTTGGTGAAGCTGACCGTCCGGCCCTGGCCGTCGGTCAGGCGGCCGTCGTCCATCAGCTGGAGCAGAGTGTTGAAGACGTCGGGGTGGGCCTTTTCGATCTCGTCGAGCAGCACCACCGCGTAGGGACGGCGGCGGACGGCTTCGGTGAGCTGTCCGCCCTCTTCGTAACCGACGTAGCCGGGCGGAGCTCCGATCAGCCGGGACACCGTGTGCTTCTCCATGTACTCCGACATGTCGAGCCGCACGATCGCCTGCTCCGAATCGAACATGAACTCCGCCAGCGCCTTGGCCAGCTCGGTCTTGCCGATGCCGGTCGGCCCGAGGAAGAGGAAGGAGCCGATCGGCCGGTCCGGGTCCGAGAGGCCTGCGCGTGAGCGGCGCAGCGCGTTTGCCACGGCGCTGACCGCCTCGTCCTGGCCGATCACCCGTTCGTGCAGGCGCTCCTCCATCCGGACGAGTTTTTCGACCTCGCCCTCCATCAGCCGGGTGACCGGGATTCCGGTCCACTTGGCGACGACCTCGGCCACGTCCTTCTCGGTGACCTCCTCGGTCAGCATCGTGCCGCCTTCGGCGTGCATCTCGCTCATCTTGAGCTCGGTGTCAGAGACGGTCTTCTCGAGTTCGGGGATCTCGCTGTAGCGCAGCTTGGCGGCGCGCTCGAGGTCGGCGTCGCGCTCGGCGCGCTCGGCCTCCCGGTTCGCCTCTTCGAGCTGTGCTTTGGCGTCTTTGATCGCTTCGATCAGAGCCTTCTCCGACTGCCAGCGGGCCTTCATCTCACTCGACGTCTCGTTGAGCTCGGCCAGCTCGGCCTCGAGGGCGTCGGCGCGGCCCTTCGAAGCGGTGTCGGTCTCGGCCTTGAGGGCCTCGCGCTCGATCTCGAGTTGCTGGATTCGCCGTTCGACCTCGTCGATCTCGGTCGGCATCGAATCGATCTCGATCTTCAGCCTCGAGGCGGATTCGTCGATCAGGTCGATCGCCTTGTCCGGCAGGAACCGGTCGGCGATGTAGCGCTCGGAAAGGGTGGCGGCGGCGATGATCGCCGAGTCGGCGATGCGCACGCCGTGGTGGACTTCGTAACGCTCCTTGAGGCCGCGCAGGATCGCGATCGTGTCGGGCACGTCGGGCTCTCCGACCAGCACCGGCTGGAACCGGCGCTCGAGCGCGGCGTCCTTTTCGATGTGCTTGCGGTACTCGTCGAGCGTGGTCGCTCCGACCGCGCGCAGCTCGCCGCGGGCCAGCATCGGCTTGAGCAGGTTGGCCGCGTCGACCGCACCTTCGGCCGCGCCGGCGCCGACAATGGTGTGGAGCTCGTCGAGGAAGAGCACGATCTGCCCGCCCGCCGCCTGAACTTCCGACAGGACGGCCTTCAGCCTTTCTTCGAATTCGCCGCGGTACTTCGAACCGGCGAGCAACGCACCGATGTCGAGCGCGATCACGCGGCGGTCGCGCAGGCTCTCGGGGACGTCGCCGGAGACGATGCGCTGGGCCAGCCCTTCGACGATCGCGGTCTTGCCGACTCCGGGCTCACCGATCAGCACCGGGTTGTTCTTGGTCCGGCGGGAGAGCACCTGGATCACCCGGCGTACCTCTTCGTCGCGGCCGATGACCGGGTCGAGCTTGCCGCTCTCGGCGTCGACGGTCAGGTCGCGGCCGTATTTCTCGAGTGCCTGGACCTGGTCTTCGGGATTGGGAGAATCAACCTTGTGCGGGCCGCGGACTTCGCCGATCGCCTTGGCCAGCGATTCGCGGTCCGGCAGGATCTCCTTGAGGCTCGAGCCTTTGTCGGCGAGGGCCAGCAAAATGTGCTCGGTCGAGACGTACTCATCACCGAGACCGGCCATCTCGCCCTCGGCCCGGCGCAGCACCTCGACGAAACCGGCCGAGGGCCGGGGGTCGCCGGAGGTTTCGCCGCTGGCGGTGGGCAGCTCAGTCATCGCGCCACGGGCCCGTTCCCGGATCCCGGACAGGTCGGCGCCGAGCTTGGAAAGGACTGCGGGGACCAGCCCCGGGTCCTGCTCGAGCAGCGCGACCAGCAGGTGCGGCGGCGCGACCTCGGTGTTCTTCCCGGCGGCGGCGAGCCGCTGGGCGGAGGCGATGGCCTCCTGTGACTTGACGGTGAATCGATCTGGCTGCATGAGGTCTCCTGAAAGTTCTGTAGTGGTGCCCTTAGCGGGGGCGGTTCACGGGGATCCGGACCGGCCCGGAGGGGGCGGGGGTAACCGGAGCGTCGTAGGCGCCGTAAGGGACGATTTCCGTGTTGAGCTTGTTGCGGACCCGTTCGACTTCTTCGTCGAGCTTCTGCTCGAGCTCGGAGGCGCGGGCGCGCATCGCTTCGAGCTCTGCCCGCATCGCGTTGACCTTGGCCTCCATCTCGAGGACAGTCTCGACGCCGGCCAGGTTGAGGCCTTCTTCGTTGGTCATGCGGTGGATGCGGCGCAGCATCTCGACGTCGCGCTGGGAGTAGAGGCGGGTGTTCTTCGGCGAGCGTTTGGGGTTGATCAGGCCCTTCGACTCGTAGATGCGCAGGGTCTGCGGGTGCATGTCGGCGAGCTCGGCGGCGACCGAGATCATGAAGACCCCGCGCTCTTCGTCGACGGCCACTTCGACCCGGGTCACCCGTCGCTCGTCAGCCATTCTTTCCGCCCTTCGGAGTCCGGGCCCGGGCGCCCCGCAGGAGCTCGGCCCGGGGGTCTTCGCCGTTCATCGCTTCGGCGAGCTGGTCGACGACACGGCGCTGCTCATCGGTCAGTTCCTTCGGGATCTCCACGCCGAGCCGGTAGCGGATGTCGCCCCGGTTCTTGGTGCCGGCACGCGGCGGCCCCTCTCCGCGCAGGCGCTGGATCGCGCCGTGCTGGGTCCCGGGCTGGACCCGGATCCGCTTGGTGCCGGACAGGGTCGGGACCTCGACCGTGCCGCCGCGCAGGGCTTCGGTGATCGTGATCGGGACATCGACCTCGAGGTTGCCGTCATCGAGGCGCTTGAAGATCGGTGAAGGCGCGACCTGGATCGTCACGAAGAGGTCGCCGGCCGGTGCGCCGCGCATTCCGGCCTCGCCCTTGCCGGCCACCCGGATCCGGGTGCCGTCCTTGACGCCCGCCGGGATGTTCACCTTGTAGCGCTTGGTCTGGTGGGTCACGCCGGAGCCGCCGCAGGTGTGGCAGGGGCTGGGGATGATCTGGCCGGAGCCGCCGCACTGCGGACAGGGCTGGCTGATCGAGAAGAACCCCTGGCCCTGGGCCTCGACTCCCGAGCCGCCACAGCGCGGGCAGGTCTGCGGGCTCGTGCCCGGCTCGGCACCGCTGCCGGAGCAGGTCGGACAGCGCTCGTCCTTGGGGATGGTGACCGTCAGCTGGCTCCCGGCCATCGCGTCGTCGAAAGAGATCCGGGCGTCGGTCTCGAGGTCACGGCCGCGCATGGGTTCAGGGCTGCCGCCGCTTCGGTTGAAGATCGTCGAGAAGATGTCGCCGAAGCCCTGCGGGGCTCCCTGGCCGCCGAACGGATTGCCGCCGGGGGCTCCCTGGCCCCCTCCGAACAGCCCGCCGCCGCTGTCGTAGGTCTTGCGCTTCTCGGGATCGGACAGCGTGTCATACGCCGCCTGGACCTCCTTGAACTTCTCTTCGGCCGCGGCATCGCCGGGATTGCGATCGGGGTGATACTTCCCGACCAGCTTGCGGTGGGCTTTCTTGAGCTCGTCCTGGGAGGCCTTCTTCGAGACTCCGAGGGTTTCGTAAAAGTCTTTTGCCATTTCTGATCCGGCTTTCGGTTACTGGCTGACGACCACTCGCGCCGGGCGGATGACGGTCTCGCCGGCGCGGTAGCCGCGCTGCATCACTTCGAGCACGATGCCGGGCTCGATGCCTTCGGCCGGCACGGCCTGCAGGGCGTCGTGGAAGAGCGGGTCGAACGCCTCGCCGGAGGGGTCGTATCCCTCGACGCCGGCTTTCTTCAGGGTTCCGTTTAGATCGCGGTAGACCACGATCACGCCCTGGAGGCTTACGGCGGCGTTTTCCGGCAGCGATCCCGCCATCGCGGTCTCCAGATCAACGTTCTCGGCGGCGAGGACCCGTTCGAGGTTGTCGACGGTCTCGATCAGGCCGGCCGCGACTTCGAGCTGTCCCTTGCTTCGCGCGGCCATCGTCTCGGCGGCCATGCGCTTGCGGTAGTTGTCGAAGTCGGCCTTGGTCCGCTGGGCCAGGTCGAGATACTCGTCACGTTCGTTGCGGGCCTGCTCGACCAGCGAGTTCAGGTCCTGCTCGACGGTGGCTTCGGCGGCTTCGCCTTCTTCCACGACCTCCGCGTCGACCACCGGCTGGCTGGCGTCAGCATCGACCCCCGGCGCCGGTTCGGCGTCGGGGGCGTTGGCCACGAGGAACTCTTCGTCGATCTGCTCGTCGCGGTCGTGGCTCACTTATTCTCGTCCTCGTCAACCACCTCGGCGTCGATCACCTCTTCTTCGTCGCTCGAACCGGCTTCGTCACCCTCGGCACCTTCGCCTCCGGCAGCAGCCTGTTCGGCCTGCGCGGCTTCGTACATCTGCTCGGAGACCTTGTGGAAGGCGGTCTGGAGGGTCTCGGTCTTTGCCTGGATCTCCTCGGCGTCGTCGGACTCGAGGGAGTCGCGCACGTCCTTGATCGCGGCTTCGATCTCCGTCTTGCTCGTTTCATCGACCTTGTCGCCCAGGTCAGTCAGCTGCTTCTCCGACTGGTAGGCGGCGTTCTCGGCGATGTTTCGCGCTTCGGCGAGTTCCCGCTGCTTGCGGTCATCGTCGGCATGCGATTCGGCGTCCGAGACCATGTTCTGGATCTCTTCGTCGGACAGGCCGGAACCGGACTTGATCTCGATCTTCTGTTCCTTGCCGGTGCCGAGGTCCTTGGCGCCGACCGAGAGGATGCCGTTCGCGTCGATGTCGAAAGTGACTTCGATCTGAGGCATGCCTCGCGGGGCCGGCGGAATGCCGGTCAGCTGGAACTTGCCGAGGCTCTTGTTGTAGTTGGCCATCTCACGCTCGCCCTGTAGGACGTGGATCTCGACCGAGGGCTGGTTGTCCTCAGCCGTCGAGAACGTTTCCGACTTCTTCGATGGAATCGTCGTGTTGCGTTCGATGAGCTTGGTCATGACGCCGCCCTTGGTCTCGATGCCGAGGGTGAGCGGAGTCACGTCGAGCAGCAGGACGTCCTTGACGTCACCGCTGAGCACTCCGGCCTGGATTGCGGCGCCGATCGCCACAGCTTCATCCGGGTTGACGCCCTGGTGGGGCTCCTTGCCGGTGAGCTCGGTGACCTTCTCGCGCACGGCGGGCATGCGGGTCATGCCGCCGACCAGCACGACGTGATCAATCTTGGATCCGCCGGCATCTTCCATCGCCTGCTTGACCGGGCCGACGACACGATCGAGGAGATCGCCAGTCAGTTCGGCCAGCTTCGAGCGGGTCAGCTTGACGTCGAGGTGCTTGGGCTGACCTTCGACCGCGGTGATGAACGGGATGTTGATCTGCGTCTCCTGGGCGGAGGACAGCTCAATCTTGGCCTTCTCGGCCTGTTCGTAAAGGCGCTGCAGCGAGTTCTTGTCAGCGGCCAGGTCGACTCCCTGGTCCTTCTTGAACTCCGCGACCAGCCATTCGACGATCGCCTTGTCGAAGTTGTCGCCACCGAGGTGGTTGTCACCCGCGGTCGACTTCACTTCGAAAGTGCCCTCTTCGATTTCGAGCACGGAGACGTCGAAAGTGCCGCCACCTAGGTCGAATACGAGGATGGTCTGTTCCTGCGCGTCCTTATCGAGACCGTAGGCGAGTGCTGCCGCGGTCGGCTCGTTGATGATGCGCTTGACTTCGAGTCCGGCGATCTTGCCGGCGTCCTTGGTTGCCTGGCGCTGGTCGTCGTTGAAGTAGGCCGGCACGGTGATGACGGCCGAATCGACCGTCTCGCCGAGCTTGGATTCGGCGTCGGCCTTCAGCTTCTGAAGGATCATCGCGCTGATCTCGGGCGGCGAGTACTGCTTGTCACGTGCGTCGACGCGGACGTCACCGTTGGGGCCGGATTCGACCTTGTACGGGATCATCGTCTCCTCTTCTTTCACTTCAGCCTCTTTGCGGCCCATGAAGCGCTTGATCGAGAAGATCGTGTTTTCGGGGTTCATCACGGCCTGGCGCTTGGCCACCGTTCCGACGAGGCGTTCGTCCTTGTCGTTGAACGCGACGACGGAAGGGGTCGTGCGACCGCCTTCTGAGTTTTCGAGAACCGTCGGTTCTCCGCCTTCGAGCACGGCCACACACGAGTTGGTCGTGCCGAGGTCAATTCCTATTGTTTTTCCCACTTTGATTTCTCCTGTTGATTTAGCAACTGTTAATACAGCAAGTTAGTGAAAATCTAAGTCGCAGTGTATTAGATATGTTACGAACTGTCAAAGTAGGCCCAGGTGCAGGACTTTTCGCTCTAGCGTCTGGACTTGGATCAGTATCGGTCTACCGCGGGGGCGGGCAAAAATGGATCGGGAGAACAAACCTGGTGTTTTTGCCCTGTCGAAGTCTCGCTGAGTTCTGAATTAGGCAGGGTTGTTCCCTTCGGGAAAACCCTGTTCAAAGAAGTGGATTGCCTACCCGTGAGCGGTACGTGGTCTCGATGCCCTTCAGAGTGCCGAGATCGGGAAAGTGGCCGTATAGCGCTCACTTTCCGGGTCTCGACGACCTGAGGCTTACGAGACTCGGCTTTTTTCGAGGGCGCCGCTACTTACTAGCCGCGACCGGCTGTGGCCGCGACGAATGCCGCTATTTCTTCGGCCACTGAACCTTCCACGATTCCGGCGGGCATGCGGCCGGGGACTGTGGGATCGTCGGCTCCCTGCTTGATCGTGTTCAGGACCTGGTTCTTCAGGCCGTCGATCTGGCTGGCCGCATCGGGACCCTCCGCGGTTCCGGCCGGGGCCAGTTTCTGGTCGAGATCGGGTCCGAAATCACCGTCGGTGCCGGCCGCGTAGAGCTTGTGGCAGTTACCGCAGTTGTCCTCGAAGCCGGTCTGGCCGGTCTTCAGGTTCTCCGGCACTTCCATGCGGCCGCGCTGGGGATCGCCGTCTGACCGGTAGGCCCAGACAGGGACGATCACGGCCAGCAGGACCAGGACGAGACCGAAGACGACGAATGGTTTCTTACTCATGGGGCTTCTTGATCATGGCGAAAAAGGTCGGCGAGGATGCGTGGTGATATTACCTGTCAGGCCCGGGTCTACGTTTCCGGACCAACGGTGGTGAGCACGTTCCGGCCGAAGGGGCACATCCGGTTGAGCCGGCAGGCAGGGCAGTCAGGCTTCGGGCGGCAGAGCTCCCGGCCATGGCGGATCAGGTTCATGTGGAATTCGTATGAATCCTTAGGCGCGACCAGGGCCAGCAACTCGTCGTGCGCCTCTTCAAAGGTGGCGTTCGGCCGAAACAGGCCGAGACGGCCGCCGATCCGATAGACGTGGACATCCACCGGGATCTCCGGCCGGTCCCAGGCGAACACCTGAACGCAGGCCGCGGTCTTCCGGCCGACGCCCGGAAGGCTGGTCAGGAAATCCATGGCTTCGTCCCGCGGGGCCGTCTCGAGCCAGTCGAGGTCGAGGTCTTCGCCGGCGCCGGCGAGTGCCGCCTGGATGCGCGGTGCCTTCTGGCGGGACAGCCCGCCCGGTCGGATCGCCTCCTCGACCTGTTCGACCGGAGCGTCGCGCACCGCCTGCCAGTCATCGAAGCTCTCGGTCAGACGGCGATAAGCCCGGTCACGATTCAGGTCGCTCGTGGCCTGGGAGAGGATCGTTCGCACCAGCTCGTCGATCGGACGGCGATGCGGCAGGTTGAGCGGCCGCCCGTACATTTCCCGCAGCCGGTCGCGGATCCGCCTGACCCGGGCCCGGGACGGCCGTTTCCAGTCGGCCCGGCTGACCTTGACCGCGGTAGGGAGGTTCAACCCTGCGCTCCCCAGTGGGCGCAGGCGGCGCTGCCGGCCGCGGCGGCCGCGGGCAGCACTTCGGCGACCCGCCCGAATTCCCAGTCGAGCCCGGCGAGCCCGGCGGCGAGGGCTCCCATGAAGGCGTCGCCCGCTCCGAGCGGGCTGGTCACCTCCGCCTCGGGTGGTGTGTATTCGGCCTCCGTCGCTCCGGCCGTACGGACCGTGCCGTGGCCGTCGGTCACCACGACCAGCCGCGGCCCGAAGGTCGCCAGCGCTCGGGCGGCGTCGAGCGGATCCGCTTCTCCGGAAATCAGGGTCGCCTCGAGCCGGTTGCACTTGAGCACCGCCGAATTGCCGGCTAGCTCGCGGCAGAATTCGGCGGCCAGGAATTCGTCGGACCAGCGGTTCGGCCGGTAGTTGGGGTCGAACAGGACCGGAACCCCCTGTTCGTGGGCGGCCTCGACTGCCCGCCGGGTCACCTCACGTTCGACCGGGCCGACCATCGTGTTCGAGCCGATGACCACCGCTCCGGCGGTGGCAACGGCAGGCTCGAGGAAAGCCCGGGAGGCGAGGGTGGTCGGAGCGATGTGCTCGCCGTAGATCTGGAAGCCGGGCTCGCCCGTCGAATCGAAGAGCACGATGCCGAGGGGGGTGTCGGCGCCGGCCACCTCGGCGACCCATTCGGTCTCCACGCCGGCGGCCCCGAGCTCGGTCGTGAGCCACTTGCCCCAGCGGTCATCACCGACCCCGCCGAGCAGAGCTGCTGGGGCCCCGCTGCGTCTGATCGCGACGGCGACGTTGGCGAGCGCGCCGCCGGGATGGGGCACGAAACTGCCGGGCGCTTCACCGGGAGCCAGATTGCGCTCGCAGACAAGGTCAACGATTGCCTCTCCCATGCACACGATCGGCTGTGGTGAATCCGCCATTCAAAGGGAGACTAGAGATAGTTCACGTCCCGATTACAATGCGGAACCTGTGTTCTCGATCATTTCCCGGATCGGCGGTTGGCTTCCCCGAGGTTGGGGCGATCTGTTCCTGCAGCTAGCCCTCTACATACTTGCCAATACCGCCTACGAAATTGCGAGGGGGCTGGCCGACGGGCGCGCGGTGCAGGCCTTCGCCAATGGCGAGCGCCTGATCGACATCGAGCAGAACACCGGGACCTTCTTCGAGCCGACGGTCCAGGCCTTCCTGATCACCGAGACCTGGCTGATCGATTTTGCCAACACGATCTACCTCAACGCCCAGTTCTCGGTCCTGCTCGGATTCCTGATCTGGATGTACTTCTGGCGGAACGGCACCTACTACTTCTTCCGCAACATGTTCTTCGTCTCGATGGGCCTGGCCCTGGTCGGCTACATCGGCTTCCCGACCGCTCCGCCACGCATGTTCCCCGAGTACGGCTTCATTGACACGGTCAACGCCCAGTCCAGTGTCAACCACGATTCCGCTCTGGCCAAGTTGCTGATCAATCCGTTCGCCGCGGTGCCGTCGATGCATTGCGCGGTGGCGCTGATGATCGGCGTGACCGCGTTCAGGGTCTGCAAGAACAAGTTCGCCCGGGGCTTCTGGGCCTGCTGGCCGCTACTCGTGGCCTGGGTGACCGTGGTCACCGCGAATCACTACTGGGTCGACGCCCTCCTCGGCTGGATCGTCGCCGGGCTCTCCTTCCTGATCGCGTCGCGGGTCGTCGCCGAGATCAGGCCCGAGACCTGGGCCTGGAGCCGCGCCGCGGACGAGCAGCGCTCCGGGGCCTGAGGCCGACTTTGGTCCCGCGCGACAACCCTCTCGGCTTCGCCGCCGCCCCGCTCGCCCTGGCCGCCATCCTGTGCGCGGTCTACCTGGTGATGGCGCCGCTGAGTGCCGACCACGCCGCTCAGACGTTCCGCACCGAGCTGTTCGAGCTGTCGGGCCCGACCCTCTGGAACAACTACTGGTTCGGCGGCCATTATCTGCCGAGCTACAGCCTGCTGGCCCCGCCGCTCGGCGCCTGGATCGGATTCCGGGTCATGGGCGTGGCCGCCGTGCTGGGCACGGTGGCGCTATTCGCGCTGATCGCCCGCAAGGAGTGGGGCGAGCAGGCGCAGGCCGGCGCGGTCTGGTTCGCGCTCGCCGCTTCGATCAGCCTCTTCTCGGGCCGGCTCACCTTCGCCCTCGGAGTCCTACTGGCGATCAGTGCTGTCTACTGCGCCCAGCGCGGTTGGCGGCTGCCGTCGCTCGTCGTCGCCGGCGCGGTCGGGCTGGCGAGCCCGGTCGCGGCACTGTTCCTGGCCTGCTGCGGCTTTGCCCACTGGCTGGCCCGGCGGCCGAACCGTCGCGGCCTCGAGATCGCCGTCGTCACCTTCGTCGTCGCGGTGGCCGTCGCCCTGCTCTTCCCCGGCGGCGGTGACGAGCCTTACGTGTGGAGCAGTTTCTACCCCGCGATCTCCCTCACCTTGATCGCGGCGCTGATGGTGCCGAAGGAGGAAAGGCTGGTCCGTACCGGCCTCCTGGTCTACGCCGCCGCCCTGGTTGCGGCCTTCGCGCTGAACACGCCGATGGGCGGAAACGCCAACCGGCTCGGCGTGCTGCTGGTCGGGCCGCTGTTCCTCTGTGCCGTATGGCCGCGACGCAACCTGGCGATCGTCGCCTTCGTACCGCTGTTCGTCGCGTGGCAGATATTTCCGGTCCTGCGGGACCTCGAGCTGGTCCAGGACGAGCCGGCGGTGGCCGCCGAGTTCTACGAGCCGGTGGACGAGACGCTCGCGCCGCGGCTGGCCCTGCGTCCCGCCCGGGTCGAGGTGGTGCCGGTGGCCAGCCACTGGGAGTCGGCCCGGGTCGCGCCCGAATTCCCGCTGGCCCGCGGCTGGGAGCGTCAGACCGACCGGAATTACAACCCGCTCTTCTATGAAGACAAGCTCGACTCGGGGCGGTATTACCGCTGGCTCAAGCGGCTCGCGGTCGGCTACGTCGCGGTCCCGCAGACCGAGCTCGACTACGCCGGGGAGACCGAAGCCGAGCTGATCAGCACCAACCCGCCCTACCTGAAGGAAGTGCCGACCAGCGGCGACTGGCGGATCTACAAGGTGCTCGATCCGACCCCGATGGTCCAGGAGCCGGCCCGACTCACGGCCCTCACCACCGACGGGTTCACGGTCACCTCGCCCAGGGCCGGCACCTTCACCGTGCGGATCCGCTCGACCCCGTACTGGACTGTGCGCACCGGACCCGGCTGCGTCGATTCGACCGAGAACGGCTGGACCGAGGTCTTCCTGCGCCGTCCGGGGTCGCTTCGGGTCGAGGCCGATTTCAGCCCCGGAGCGAGATTCGGCGACCGGAACTGCCTGCGTTGACCGCCCGCCTCTCCAAACTCTTCTAAGCTGCCGCAATGGAGTCGTCTTCGACGCCGCCGTCAGGTGGTGCCCCCAATGGACAGCGCGGACGTCCGGCTCAGGAGTTCAGAAGCCAGGCTCGCGACCGCCTCATCCAGTCCCGCCTGACGCCGAACGCGATCTCGATGGTCGGCCTGGTCGGCAACCTGATCGCCGCCGTCCTGATCACCCAGGAGATGTTCGTCCTCGGTGGCGTCGCCTTCATCCTGGGTTCGGTCATGGACACGCTCGACGGGCGCTATTCGCGCATGTCGGGCAAAGGCACCCTGTTCGGCGCCTTTCTCGACTCCACCCTCGACCGGATCGAAGAGGGAATCGTGCTCACCGCGATCGCCTGGTACTTCGCCCAGCAGGGGGATTCGTTCGCCGCCGCGACCTGCGTATATGTAGTGCTCGGTTCGGTCATGGTCTCCTACACACGGGCCCGAGCCGAGGCGCTGGGAGTCGAATGCAAGGTCGGTCTGGCTACCCGTCCGGTCCGTGTGGTGCTACTTTCGATAGGCGTCCTGTTCGCGAATGGCCTAGGTATCGGTGATTTTTCCCTGTTGGCCGCCTCCATCTATGTGATGGCAGCGCTGACCACCGTGACCGTCATTCAGCGTGTCTGGCACGTACGTGGGGAACTCAAAACGGAGCCCTGATTCAGAAAACTTATGTTGATACAGGTGTAACCAAAGGCCCACTCCAGTGTCATTGGCCTTCGCACCTTAAACAGGAGGAATTTCAGACTTATGAGCAATACCAACGGATCGAACGGAAGCGGCAATGGAGCCGACCGTCGTGACGACAAAGTACGCGTAGCAATCGTCGGAGTCGGCAACTGTGCCAACTCCTTCATTCAGGGCGTCGAGTTCTACAAGGACGCCGACCCGAACGAGGCCGTCCCCGGCCTGATGCACGTCGACCTCGGCGGATACCACGTCAAGGACATCGAGTTCGTGGCGGCCTTCGACATCGACGTCGAGAAGGTCGGCAAGGACCTCTCCGACGCGATCTGGTCCGGCCAGAACGACACCTACAAGTTTGCGGAAGTGCCCAACATGGGCATCAAGGTCGAGCGAGGCATGACCCTCGACGGCCTCGGCAAGTACCTCAAGCAGAAGATCACCAAGGCGCCCGGCCCGACCGCCGACATCGTCCAGATCCTCAAGGACACCAAGACCGACGTTCTGGTCTGTTACCTGCCGGTCGGTTCCGAAGACGCGGTCAAGTGGTACGTCGAACAGGCGATCAGTGCCGGCGTCGGCTTCGTCAACTGCCTGCCCGTCTTCATCGCCAGCGAGGACTACTGGGACGGCCGCTTCAAGGAAGCGGGCCTGCCGATCATCGGTGACGACATCAAGTCACAGGTCGGCGCAACCATCGTCCATCGTCAGCTCGCCCGCCTCTTCCACGAGCGTGGCGTCGAGCTCCAGCACACGTCGCAGCTCAACGTCGGCGGCAACATGGACTTCTTCAACATGCTTGAGCGCGAGCGGCTCCACTCGAAGAAGATCTCCAAGACCAACGCCGTGACCTCGGTCATGGGTCTGGAACTGGATCCCAAGGACGTTCACGTCGGTCCCTCGGACTACGTGCCGTGGCTGACCGACCGCAAGTGGGCGCACATCCGTCTCGAAGGCAAGTCCTTCGGTGACGTGCCGCTGACCGTCGAGCTCAAGCTCGAAGTCTGGGACTCGCCGAACTCGGCCGGTGTCGTGATCGACGCCGTGAGAATGATCAAGCTGGCCCTGAACAACGGCATCGCTGGTCAGCTCGACGGCCCTTCGTCCTACCTGATGAAGTCGCCGCACAACCAGCGTCCGGACGCCGACGCCCGTGAGGACACCGAGTCCTTCATCGAGGCGAACAAGCGTGGCAAGGCTGCGATCGGCGGCACCAAGCCGGTCGCCGAAGTCGCAGAGGACAGCAAGTCCGAGGCCTGATTCCCGGGCTGAGGATCGGTAAAGCTTGACCAGACGCCCGCCTTCCGGCGGGCGTCTTTTATTTGAGGACCAATTTGAAACCACTCTCGATAATCCAGTTCACGCCTTTCCCCCGGGAACGGGCCGGTGGAGTCAACGGCTACATCGACCGTGTTGCCGAAGGGTTGGCCGAGCGTGGTCATTCCGTTCTGATCGCGGCCCCCGGCGGCGGGCGGGAAGCCGTCCAGCGGACCAAGAAGGAGATCGGCCGGCTTGCCGATGAACCTCAATCACTGCTCCAGCCGGGCGAGCCGCCGAAGGTGCTTTCGATGGGCGGGGTGTCGCTGCCGCGTGGTTCACGCAAGCGCCAGGCCCCGGCCTCGGTCGACGTCGGCAACCGGGTCGAGGCCCTTCTTGGCCAAGCCGAGCTGGATCTGTTGCACGTTCACGACCCCTTCCTCCCGAATTTTTCCTCGACGGCGCTGCGGCACTCGTTCTCCCTCAACGTCGGCACGTTCCACGAGACGGCCGAGCGGCCTTTCGCGACCCAGGTCGCCCGCCCGCTGCTCGAGATCTTCTTCGGCCGGCTGGATGCGCGCACGGCCTCGTCGCGCGATTCGGCGAAGCTGCTGAATCGTTACTTCCCCGGCGCCTATGAACTGACGCCGCCCGGAGTCGATCCGACCAAGCCTTCTCAGGAGAAGGGTGACCCGTTGCGCATCGCCTTTTCTGACGAAGAGGAGAAGGGCGCCTTGCGGCTCTTCCTCCGGGCGCTGCGCCGCCTGCCCGCGGACCTGAACTGGACCGCGACGATCCACTCGGCCGACCCCGGTGAAGTCATCGTCCGGATCTCGAAGACGATCCGCGACCGGATCAAGGTGATCGGACCGGAGCAGGCCAGCCTGGCCGAGCTGCTTTCTTCCAGCCATGTCTTTTGCGCGGCGTCCGGCGGTCCCAGCCCGGACCCGGCCGCGGTCCGCCAGGCCCTCGCTTCCGGCGCCGTGCCGGTCACCTCGACCATCGGCCGCTACACCGAGCTGATCGGCGACGGGCAGCGCGGCCTGCTCTTCCCGGTGGGCGATCCGGTCACGATGGCCGGTCAGATCGCGCGCCTGGGGGAGAACCGCAGCCTGATGGCCAGCCTGAAAGCGGCCGCCGGATCCGGCCCGGCGATCGAGAGCTGGTCCGAGGTCGTCGACGGGTTCGAAGAGCTCTACGGCCGGCTCGCGGCCCGCCGCCACGACCCGACCGGAAACGCGGCGCTCCGCAAGAAGTTGAAGGACCGGCCGCTGATCGACATCGACATCCATATGCACACGGACCATTCGTCCGATTGCGCGACCCCGGTCGAAGTGCTGATCGAGACCGCCCGCGACCGCGGGTTCGGCGCGATCGCGATCACCGACCACAACGAAGTCTCGGGCGCGCACGCCGCAGCCGTTGTCGCCGAGTCGATGGACGACTTCGAGATCATCATCGCCGAGGAAGTTATGACCAAGGGCCAGGGCGAAGTGATCGGTCTCTTCATCAAGGAGAAGATCGAAAAGGGCATGACCATGGCCGAGACGATCAAGGAGATCAAGCGCCAGGGTGGGCTCGTCTATGTGCCGCACCCCTTCGACCGCATGCACTCGGTTCCCGACTACGAGAACCTGCTCGACATGGTTGAAGACATCGACCTGATGGAAGTCTTCAATCCGCGCGTGGCGATCTCGTCCTTCAACGAAGAGGCCGAGCGGTTCGCGCGAAAGTACAACATCATTCCCGCCGCCGGCTCCGACAACCACGTGGCCCAGGGGCTGGGCTCGGTCCGGGTCCGCCTGCACGATTTCGACGGCCCGGAGGAGTTCCTCGAGTCGATGCGCGACGCCGAGATCGCCCGCCGGCACAAGAACCTCGTATACGTCCAGGCACTCAAGTTCCTGCAGACGACCGGGCGGCCCAAAGCCGCGAAACGGTCGGTCAGCGGGGCCCGGGCGGTCAAGGGCGGCAAGCAGAGACAGCGCGGGGCCAGGCGAACTTCAAGCAAGGGCTGATGCATGGGGACCTTCGATAAAGGAGGCCCGCTCGATCTGTCAAAGAAAGAGGCAGCGATGCCCTCTACCGACAACGAGATCAGAGAGAAGTACCTGGAGAAAGCGATCCGGGAACTCAATCGGCTGAGCCGCGACCTCCAGGACTGCGAAGCGTGCACCCGGACCAAGGTCATGCCGGTGCTCGGCTCCGGCCATCCCCAGGCCGACATCTTCCTGCTCAAGTACGCGCCGACCGTCTCCGAGATCGAAGAGGGGGTCGCCTTCTACGGCCGGCCGGGCAACGCCCTGATGAAGACCTTCAAGCGGCTGAACATCGACCCGACCGTCGTCTACGGCACGGTCTGCGCCAAGTGCCCGGTCGAGGATCCCGCGGACGCCGACGCCGAGTGCGTCGCCCGGGTCGCCGACGAGTTCAACATCGTCCAGCCGAAGATCATCGTGATCATGGGCGAAGACGCGCTCGGCATCCTCAACGGCCTCGACGTCCCCCTTTCCCGCGTGGTCGAAGCCCGCGACGGGGAGATCCAGGCCTTCACCCCGGCCTGCGACGCGCTGTTCGTGCCCGAACTCGACGAAGCCCTTGACGAAGAGGGCGCCAAGCGGCGTTTCTGGCGGGCCTTCCGCACTCTCGGCCGCTGGCACGACGACCTGCCGCCTTACTAGCCGGAAGAGAATCCCCTGGAACGAAGGCGTCGACTAACGGGCTAGGTGATCGTGCCGCGGTTCAAGAGCGCGCAAGCCCAGGCCGCGAGGAAGACCGCCGGGACGAGGTAGACCGCCAGATTGTCCCGCCGCGACCAGAACCCCTTGAGTGAAAAGCGGGTGAAGATCACCGAAAGGCCGAGAACCACCAGGCCGGCAGCGGCAAAGACCCAGAATGCGTTGTAGTCGAGGAACGCCAGGTCGCCCGAAGTCACGAAGGCGAAGGCGCGGGTGCCGCCGCAAAGGGGGCAGGGCACTCCGGTGGCGGCCAGGAACGGGCAGGCCCCCGAGATTCGCCCGGCTCCACCGGCAGCCGAATAGACCAAGCCGAGAACAAATGGCAAGCAGCCCGCGAGGATCAGCAGGAGTCCGGTTCTGACATCTCCCAGGCCGGTCACGGAGTCGGACGGCCGGTCGAGCGATCGGCTTTCGAGCGAGGCCATGTGGCAATGCTACGGCTCTGTCGCCGGCAGCGCGACGCGATCATCGGATCGGCCGAAAGGGAAACGGAATCGTGGTTGTAAGCCCCCGAATTACGCGTATACTCGGGGCTGCCTCGCCAAGTCTGGCCAGTTGCAGGTGTCTTGTTCGAAGTTCCAACGACGTAGGGGAGAGCACCAGTCATGAACGATGTCCCGGATCCGCCCGAGTCGGCACCTGAACCGCCCGTGCAACCTCCGCAGCCACCGGTGCAGCAGCCTCCGGCCCAGTACCCGCCCGGCACTGTCGCGCCGCAGACTGTCCTCGTGAAAGCTCCGAAGTCGGGCAAGGCCACCGCCGCCATGGTCCTCGGCATCTGTGGCTGCGCCACACTCGTCTTCTGCAGCTGGCTGATCACCGGCTTCCCGTCGCTGGTCCTCGGCATCCTCGCGATCATCTTCGGCGTTCAGGCGAAGAAGGAGATCGATGCGACCCCCGGCCTCGAGGGCAGGGGTCAGGCCCAGGCCGGCTTCATCATGGGTCTCGTCACCGTGGGTCTCAGCATCCTTTTCGTGCTGCTGATCCTGGTCATCGTCGGCGGGGCGTCGATCTCGTCCAGCTGACCTTGACCCGGAATCACCGTTTCACCTTGCGATCATCTGAAAACCAGTCCATCCCCACAGCATTGAAAGAGAGAATCATCCATGAATGACGTACCGACGCCGACCCCGCCGCCTGAGCCTCCTCAGCCGCCGGCAACTACACCTCCGCCCATCCCCCCGACCGCGACCGCCCCACCAGCCGGAGCGGCACCTGGTCAGGTCGCCCCCAAGCCGGACAAGTCGGGCAAGGCTGTCGCCTCGATGGTGCTTGGCATCGTCGCTCTGGTGTCCCTGTTCTGCGCATGGCTCGTGTTCCAGATCCCCGTTCTCATTCTTGGCATCCTGGCGATCGTCTTCGGCCAGATGGCGAAGAAGGAGATCGCCGAAACTCCCGGTCTCGGAGGCGCAGACCAGGCCAAGGCCGGTTTCATCATGGGCATTGTCGCGACCGTGCTTGGCGGTATCGGCTTCATCGTCATGATCATCCTGGCCGCCGCCTGATCTGACCCACTCGGTCAGTGGGGAGGTACTGTTAAAGACGGTGCCTTCCCATGACTGAGCCTTCGCCCACGCAATACGTACCGCCGACGGAACCGCCGCCATCGCCATCACCGGCGTCGGCGCCGCCCCCGGAGGGACATGCTGCCAACCAGACCAGCGGTATGGCCATCGCCGCCCTGGTACTCGGTATATGCGGGATCCTGCTGTGTCCGATCGTGCTCAGCGTCCCGGCGATCGTCTTCGGCGCCATCGCCATGCGAGATATCAACCAGGATCCCAGCCTCGAGGGTAAAGGCATGGCCCTGGCGGGCTTCATCACCGGCATCGTCGGCACGGCCCTCGCCATCATTTTCATAATCATCCTGATCGCCATCGGGATTGCCGAGGAAAACGACGCAAACGACAACCATCGCCACTGGAACCCGGGTCCGGGGCGCAACTACAACCTGGACTGACCGGCGCCGGACCGGCTCTCAGGGAGCGGCGGCGCGGGCGAGTTCGGTCATCGGCTCGACCCTGGCCGAGGCCAGGCCGCGGACGACGATCGTGTCGAGCGCTGAATACGCCGCGAGCTTTTCCTGGACATCGTCGCGATCGGGGGCGGCAACGCCGACCGTGCCTTCCGGTTCTGCCAGGCGGTCGAAATGGTCGCGGTAACCCTTGTGCAGGTCGCGGTAGAAGGACTCTTCCTTGGCCAGCCGATCAGCGGCGTCGTCTCCGACGGCGGTCCGGACGTATCCGAAGACCGGCGGGGTCTCGACCCCGGCCCCGGCGGCACCGGACTCGACGTTCGCGCGCGCACCGGCCGCGAATTCGGGAGTCATCCAGTTGAAGAAGGCTCCGTCGAAGGACGAACCGGCGAAAGCGCACATCTTGGGACCCATCGCGGCCATCACGATCCGGATGCCGGGCAGGTTCTCCCTGAGTGCCGAGAGGTTCTCTTTCATCGCGGTCAGCGGCTTCTTGCTGAAACCTGCGCCGACTCCGATCCACAGCCGTGAAGGGTCGAGTCCGAGCCGTTCGACGTCGGCGGCGATCACGTCGGGTGTCTGGCGGTCGATCGCGATCACGGCGACGCCGAGTTCAATCGAGTCTGCAGCCTTGGCGAACTCGGCCAGCGTCTCGAGTCCTTTTGCCCCCGGATGATCATTGGCCCAGATCGAGCTGTAACCGACTTCTTCGCAGGTCTCGGCCAGCGGACCGCAGACTTCCACCGGGAATCCGGCGGCCACGCCGAAGGCACGCTTCTGCGGAGGCCTACTCACGGGTGTTCCCGTCGCGGTCGCGCTTGACGAGTGGCCCGACCAGGTCGAACTGGGCGACGCACTCGATGTGCGGGGTCTGGGGAAACATGTCGACCGGTCTCACGCGGTTGAGTTTATAACCGGCCTCGACCAGCTGGGCCGCGTTCGGGGCGAGCGTGGTCGGGTTGCAGGAGATGTAGACGATCCGCCTGGCCTCACATTCGATCAGGCGGCGCACGATCTTGGCCGAGAGGCCGGCCCGGGGCGGATCGATCGTGATCACGTCGGGCTTGCCGGCCTCTTCGATCAGGGGGCCGAGCCCGGTGCGGGCGTTCGCGGCAACGAACTTGGCGTTGGTGATGTTGTTCTGGATCGCGTTCCGCTTGGCGTTCTTGATCGCGTCGGAGACGATTTCGAGGCCCCAGACCTGCTTTGCCTGCGAGGCCATGCTGAGCCCGATCGTCCCAACTCCGCAGTAGAGGTCGAACAACGTCTCTGCGCCGCTAAGACCGGCGAATTCTGCCGCGACCCCGTAGAGCTTCTCGGCCATGATCGTGTTGGTCTGGAAGAACGAGTCATGCGAGAGCTGGATGTTGAGGTCGAAGATCTTCTCTCGCAGAAACTCTTCGCCGAGCACGCCAGTCGGGCCGGTTGTGCCGCCGGAAGGTCCGTCGATCGTCGTGTGGAGGTCGACCGGTGGTTTGGGAAAGTTGGCGAGTGAAGTGACGAGGCGAGTCTGGACCTGCCCGGTGCGCATCCCTTCGCGTACAACCAGGTTCCGCAGGACTCCGCGGTGATCGTGCGGGTCGTAAGCGGTGAGACCTTCGCCCTTGGCCCAGTCGAGCACGTCGTTCTTGGCCCGATTCGTGGCCTCCGATGAAAGTCGGCAGTCCTCGATGTCGAGCACCTGGTCCCAGTGTCCGCGCGGATGGAAGCCGAGCACCAGCTGACCTTCCTGCTCGCCGAACGAGTATTCGACCTTGTTCCGGTAGCGCCACTGCTCCTCCGCCGGCACGATCGGGTCGAGCGAGAAACCTTCGAGGTGTCCGATGCGGGAGAGGGCACCGGTGATCTGCTCTTCCTTGAACTCGAGCTGCTTCTCGTAGGGCAGCGCCTGCCAGGGGGCGCCGGGGCAGGCTTCGTCCTGGTGCACGTCGGTGTCGGCCAGCCGGTCGGGGCTGGGCGTGATCATCTCGATCGTGTTCGCTTCGGCGTAGCCCTTCTTCGACTTGGTGACCACGGCACGGACCTTGTCGCCGGGCAGGCCTCCGTTGATGAAAACGACATAGCCGTCGCGCCGCGCGATCCCGCGGCCGCCGAAGGCGAGCGTCTCGATTTCCGCTTCGAATTCCTCGCCGCGCCTGACTCTGCCGCCCTGTGGCGTTCCTGTGGTTTCCGTTGCAGACATGAACTCCCACTATCTCAGGCCAGGCGCAGGGCTAGTATCCCGCCCTTGCCTGATCAGGCCGTGAGGCACTACATAACGGGAGAAGAGATCTCCGGAGGCCGCCTCGTGGGGCTGCTCGACCGTGCCCTTGAACTTCAGGCCGGCCGTCCGGATGAAGGTGCGCAGGCACTGGCCGGCAAATCGGTCGCCCTGATCTTCGAGCGGCCTTCTACGAGGACCAGGGTTTCCTTCGAGGTCGGGGTCAACGAGCTCGGCGCCAATCCGATCGTGCTGCGCGGCGACGAGATGCAGCTGTCCCGCGGCGAGTCGGTCGAAGACACCGCCCGGGTGATGTCGAGGTTCGTCGATGCGATCGTGATCCGCAGCGGGTCGCACGACAACGTGGTCAAGCTGGGCGAGAACGCAACCGTGCCCGTGATCAACGCGCTTACACCGATGTTCCATCCCTGCCAGGCGCTGGCCGACCTGATGACCCTGAAAGCCAGGTTCGGCGAGCTCGACGGACTGAAGATCGCTTACGTCGGCGACGGCAACAACGTCGCCCGATCACTGGCCGTGGCCGGCCACCTGGTCGGCGTCGAGGTCGCGATCGCAGCGCCCGACGGCTATCAGCTCGAATCGGCGGGCCATGCGGTTCTGACCGACGACCCGCTCGAGGCGGTCCGTGGTGCCGACGCGATCTATGGCGACGTCTGGGTCAGCATGGGCGATGAAGCGACCGCCGACAAGCGGCGCAAGGACCTCGGTCCGTACATCATCGACTCGAACCTGCTGGATGCCGCGAAGCCGGAAGCGATCGTCATGCACTGCCTGCCCGCTCATCCGGGTGAGGAGATCACACGGCAAGTGCTCTACGGCGAACGGTCCGCGGTCTGGGACCAGGCCGAAAACCGGCTCCATGCCCAGAAGGCGCTGCTCGAGTATCTGATGACCTGAACCACCCCATTCTGGAAAGCATTTCCCGTCTCATTGCCTGGAAATGCTTTCCAGAATGGATGGAGCGAGGTTCTGGCAAGCATTTCCCGCTTCATTGCCTTGAAATGCTTTCCAGAATGGCGGTCGGCGGTTCTGCGGGGTTCCTGAAAGAATTGCCGGTCGCGGCCCCATTGTGTATCGGTTAGCACGCCAGGTTTTCAACCTGGAAGGGCGGGTTCGACTCCCGCTGGGGCTACTCCCGCGCCTGAAGCACCGGCCTGAGTAGGGTTCAACTCCGATGTATCCGGAGATCTCAATCGGCCCCCTCACGCTTCAGACCTTCGGGCTGATGTTTGCTTTGGCGTTCATCGTCGGCGGGGCGATCGTCTACAAGCGCCTCGAAGAACTCGGAAAGCCGGCCGACTGGGCCTACGAGGCGGCCTTCGCGGCCCTGGCCGGCGGGTTGATCGGTGCCCGGCTTTACTTCGTGATCGACAACAGCGCCAGCATCGACGGTCTGAGCGACCTCTTCTCCGGCTCGGGACTCACCTGGTACGGCGGACTCGCCGGCGGAGTGATCGCCGTCCTGATCTGGGCCAAGTGGCGCGACTTTCTCAACCTGCAGCTGGCCGACCTTGCCGCTCCCGCCTTGCTGGCCGGACAGGCGATCGGGCGGATCGGCTGCCAGCTCTCCGGAGATGGCGACTACGGCAAGCCCTGGGACGGCCCCTGGGCGATGGGTTACCCCGACGGCACCGTGCCGACCCCTCCCGGGGTCGAGGTCCATCCGACCCCGGTCTACGAGACCCTGGTCCTCGGCCTTGGAGCGATCGTCCTCTGGCGCCTGCGTGACCGCTTCCGGCCGGGCGTCCTCTTCGCTTTCTTCATGCTCTGGATCGGGATCGAACGACTGCTGGTTGAGTTCCTCCGCACCAACGTCGACGTCGCCCTCGGCCTGACTGCCGCCCAGCTGACCAGCGTCGCCCTGATCATCGGCGGCATCGCCTGGATCGTCGTGGTGAAGCACCGGTACGGGTCACTGGCCCCGGCAGCCACGAAGGACGGCACGGCGGCAAGCGTCTCCTAGATGAGTAGTTCCACGGCCACACGGCCGCAGGTCGGATCAAAGGTGACATAGGCAGACAGGTCGAAGTCGGCGGTAGCAACCAACACCGCCGACCCGAAGGAGCCTCGATGCACGCCGACCTCGACCTGCTGCTTAT
>JAENWT010000032.1 GCA_016650125.1 Thermoleophilia bacterium | reverse complement strand
GGTCGGCGGTGTTGGTTGCTACCGCCGACTTCGACCTGTCTGCCTATGTCACCTTTGATCCGACCTGCGGCCGTGTGGCCGTGGAACTACTCATCTAGGCACCTGGACAGGAACACCCGCACCACGCCCGAGCCCGAGGTGACCCGAATCGAGGCCATCTCACGGCCCTTATCCCGGTCACTTCTCCGGTAGACCGGGCACCAGCAGCTATATGGACAATCGCTTCGCCGCTCAGGCCGCCGAAAGGTAGCCCGGTAAGGCGGAACCGCCCGCCTTCCCTGATCCGGATCCCCCATCCGCGGTAGCCCGAACCGTTCTGTCCCGATCAAGCAGCTCAATGTCGTTTTGGGGCGTGGTCGGTGGGGTGCCCGCAGGGGGTCCTTTTTTCTTTATCTGCCTCCATTTAGCGGCGCTAGTTCAGCGGGAAGAAGCGAATCCGGTAGGTCACTTCTTCGTCATCGATGTCATTGAAGTCGTCATCGAGGTATTTGCCCTGGTCCGTAAAAGCGGAGCCTCGATCCATGATGAGAGGCGGCTGCGCCCATCCCTCGAGGGACCGTCCGAGGTTCTGCTGCACCCTTTTCCCTGAATCGATATCGACGGTATTCAGGGTGCGGCCACGTTGCCAGGCAACTTTGTCTTCGCTGAACTGGACGGGGTAAGGGGAGCAGGAGAACGCTGCGTAAACGCTCTTGCCGATCACAGTCGATGTGTGGGGGTCGGTCCAGAGACGGAGGAAGCCGCCCGAATTTGTGACTACTACTTCAGTGTTCGAGCACTGGGTCACGATCTTGCCCTTGATCTTCACCGTGAACGGCTGGGCATCCGGAATCTTGTTGAGCTTCTTGCTGTCGACATTCCGGTAAGGGTGATCGTCGTAGCTGATAAGCCGCTTCTTGCCGGTCCGGCGATTTATGTACCAGGGAGATGGAGGGGGGCATCCGCCGCCGCAAGATTGCGATCCACCCACCCAGTAACGGCCGATTGCCCAAAGGTCGAGTGATGGGGAAAGCTTGAAGAACGGGACGGACGGGCCACCATCAACAGAAGCCGTTCGGGCGCGGCGATAAGCACCGTGGAAATAGACGCTCGGACTGGAGCATTGAAGCAAGACCTGCCCGGCGCCGATTGCGGCGGGAATGCAGTCGTCAGCCCCTTCGATTTCAACGGTTTCGCTGGTCTTCGTATCGAACACCACCGGTACACCGTCTGCCTTTGTGTAAGCGATGTAGTGCGACTCGTCCGTCACAGGGCCGCGACCCGTTCCAACCGTTATCGGCTTTGGACCCTTGCTAGTGCCGGCCAGGGCCGATGCTCCCTCCACGAAGGTGAAAAGCGCATATCGCTGCCATCGCAACGAACGCGGTCGCTACACGGCGACCAAAGCGTGTCTCCCGATCGATCACGATTCTGTCCTCCCCATTGAGTCGTCCTGATCGAAAGTCACCGTATCGGGTGGTTTGTCGACTACAGGTCGTACTTGGCCATGTCCCGGTCCAGGAGCTCGTCGTCTCCCTGGGGAGTCGGCGGGGGCTGCCCGGAAGGAGGCTCCTGCTTCTTGTTTCGCCGCCACCGGATCACCGAGTACAGGACCGCCAGGGCGGCGAGGATGAATCCCAGGACCGGCACCAGGTAGGCGTAGACGTTGATGCCTTCGTCGTCGGGCAGCGCCAGGACCTGAGGTCCGTATTCGGCGACCAGGGCGCCCTTGATTTCGTCGTCGGTTTTTCCCTGCTTGATCAGCTTGCGGATGTAGACCCGCTCGCGTTCGGCGGCCGGGGCGCGGGAGAGTCCGAGCAGGGTGCCGCAGATCGGGCACATGACTTCGTCTTCGAGCTGCGGCAGGCTGGCCTGGGACTCGACCGCCGAAGCGATGCCCCCGAACGCGAAGGTCAGGACGAGGACGAGCGAGACGAGCCGCTTCATCCGGCCGGGTCCTTGTTGGCGTCGGCTTGAAGCGCCGGGGTGGCGAACTGCTCGATCTCATCCACGGTCTGGAACGGGCCCGAATAGTGCGCGACGAGGTTGCCTTCGGGGTCGATCAGGAAGGACTCGGGCACGCCGGTCGTCTTCAGGTCGTCGGCGTAGTTGCCGCTGGCGTCCCTGATCTGGGCGTAGTTGATGTCGTAGCGCTCGAGAAAGTCCATCGCGTCCCCGGACAGGTCGCGCGTGTCGACTCCGAGCACGGAGATCGAGCCCCGGTTCTTCTTCTCGAACTGCTCGAGAGCCGGGGACTCGTCGCGGCAGGGCACGCACCACGAGGCCCAGACGTTGAGCAGTACCCACCCGCCGCGGAAGTCCTCGACCGAGGCCTCGCCGCCGGGCGGCAGGGTCGGCAGGGTCGCCGTGGGCAGCGCGTCGCCCTTGGCCAGGCCACCGTCTCCACTGGAGATGAGTCCCCAGGTGAGGAAGCCGAGCAGAGCGGCAACGCCGAGCACCACTAATGAAGTACGCAGATTCAAGACACCCGGGAGTATGAAGAACGGAACCCGTCGCCCGTCCGGCTGTTCATCGGTGGCGCCGATTCGGTCACAATGCGGCTGCGCGGACGTAGCTCAGTTGGTAGAGCATCTGCTTCCCAAGCAGAAGGTCGCCGGTTCGAGACCGGTCGTCCGCTTTTGAAGACATCTCTCTCAGTCGTCATCGTCGCCTGGAACTCGGCCGAGTATCTGGCTCGGACCCTGCCCGCGCTCGCGTCCGAGCTGTCTCCAGGGGATGAAGTGATCATCGTCGACAACGATTCGTCCGACGACCTCGAGTCCGTGGTTGCCGACAATCTGCCCGCGGCCACGATCGTGGCGATGGGCAGCAACGCCGGCTATTCGTCCGCGGTCAATCACGGTGCCGCGGTCGCCACCGGGGACCTGCTTGTCGTGCTCAACCCCGACGCCATGCCGGAGCCGGGATTCGGCGCGGCCATCCGTCGTCCCGCAACTGACGGATCGCCCTGGGCGGCCTGGATGGCCCTGGTCGTCTGCCACCAGAACGGCCGCCGCGTGGTCAACACGAACGGCAACCCGGTTCACTTCACCGGATTCTCCTGGGCCGGCGGGCACGGATCCGAAGTCCCGGCGGCCACCGGCGACAGGACCCTGCCGGCGGCGGCTTCCGGTGCCTGCCTGGCGGTTCGGCTCGAATCGTGGGACCGGATCGGCGGGTTCCCCGCGGACTTCTTCCTCTACCAGGAGGACACCGACCTCTCCCTGAGGATCCGGTCGCTGGGAGAGCTGATCGGAATCGTCGAGGACGCCGTCGTCGACCACGAATACGACTTCGGGCGCAGCGGCCAGAAGTGGCTCTGGCTGGAGCGCAACCGCTGGGCCATGATCATTCGCAACTACCCGGCGGCACTGATCGCCGTGCTCGCCCCGGCCCTGATCGCTACCGAGCTCGCGCTGATCCCGGTGGCCGCCCGCGGCGGGTGGCTGCCGCAGAAGCTGGCGGCCTGGGGTCAAGTCATCCGGTGGCTGCCGCGCCTGCTCGGCGAGCGGCGCCGGATCCAGTCGGTTCGGGCGTTGTCGGCCCGGCACTTCGCCGACATCCTCACCCCGGACCTCGACTCGCAGTACTTCCCGGACTTCGTGCGTTCGTCCGCCGCTCGGTTTCTTCTCCGAACGTATTGGCGACTGGCCAAGAGCCTTCTCCCCGGTTAACCACTCCAAATGGTGCCGACGTCCTCTCGCGCGACCGAACACCGGATTTCTCCGAAGAGAATTTCGGTGCCTTATGTCGGCTTCAAATGACGCCGAGGTCTTTCGTGCGACCAAACACCGGATTTCTCCGAAGAGAAATTCGGTGCCTTAAAGTGGCTGGGTGATTGGCCTGATCAGGATCTCGTTGACGTCCACCGAAGGCGGCTGCTCGAGGGCGTAGGCGATCGCCCGGGCGATGTCATCGTCGCTGAGGGCCCAGTCACCGGGCCGGTTGTCGAAGAACGGCGTGTCGACCATGCCCGGCTCGATCAGGGTCATCTTGATCTGGTTGTGGTCGTCCATGCCCCGGAGCTCCTGCCTCAGCGCCTCGCCGATGGCGGTCGCCGCGTGCTTGGTTGCCGAGTAGAGCGAACCGGGGAGGACCCGCCTTCCGGCGATCGAGCTGGTGATCAGGTAATGCCCGTCGCCACGCTCGAGCATGTAGGGCAGGGTTGCCCTGATAGTCAGGGCCGGGCCGAGAACGTTGGTCAGCACCATCGACTTCCAGTGTTCGGGGCTCTCGTTGAGGAAGCCGCGGCTCGCACCGAAGCCGGCGTTGGCGAAGACCGCATCGATCCGGCCGAAGGCGTTGATCCCCGCCTGGACCATCGATTCGACCTGATCCCATTCACCGACGTCGCAGGTGGTGACCAGGACCCGGTCCGATCCGCCGATCTCCTCGGCCAGTTCTTCCAGCGGCCCGATCCGGCGCCCGGCCAGGACCAGCCGGTACTCCTTGGCCAAAAGTTTTGCGGTTGCGGAGCCGATTCCGCTGCCGGCGCCGGTGATCAGGAGGACCTTCTCGGTTTCAGTCATGGACCGATTCTGGCAGGGCCGCACCGCCGGGCAGTCAGGCTTGCGATAATCCACGGTGCTTATGGATCTACAGCGAAAGCGACAGATCCGGCTGTTCGTGGCCCTGGGTTTCGCCCTGGTTCTCGCGACCGGACTGGTCTACACCTCCTTCAACGCCTCGAGCGAAGCTCGGGAGCCCTCCGAGCTCGGCGACGCCGTGCCCGGCAAGAGCTATGAGATGACCGGAATGGTTGTCCCGGGCACGATCGAGAAGGCGGGCGAAGGAATCGAATTCGAGGTCAGCGACCGCGACGGTTCCGGCTCGATTCCGGTCACCTACGAAGGCATCGTTCCCGACCCCTTCCGTGATGGGCGGGAAATCGTGCTCAAGGGCAGCGTGGATGAAAACGGGACTTTCGTCGGGGAGAGGGACACGCTTGTGACCAAGTGCCCATCGAAGTTCTCGGAGAAGAAGAATCAGTAGCCTCGGCGGCGCGGCGCTCTGGCTCGCCTTCCTGACCGCGATCTACGGAGTGGCAGCGGCCCTGATCGGGACCCGGCTCGACCGGCGCTGGGTCGATTCTTCACGTCGCGCGACCTACGCGCTGGCCTTCCTGATGCTGGTCTGCGTGTTCGCGGCCGAGTACGCGTTCCTGACCAACGACTTCAGCCTCAGCGTCGTCGCCAATCACTCTTCGATCGAGACCCCGGTCTTCTACAAGTTCACGGCGATGTGGTCGAGCCAGGAGGGATCGCTGTTGCTCTGGGCTTCGATCCTGTCGGTGGTCGCCTCCGTCTCACTTTTCTTCACCCGCCACAAGCTGCGCGACGTCGTGCCCTACGCCACCGCGATCATGCTCGGCATCGCGGTCTTCTTCACCGGCCTGATGCTGTTCGGCGGCGACGTCAACCCGTTCACGACGCTGGCCGAAGTTCCACCGGACGGCACCGGGCTGAACCCGCTGCTGCAGCATCCGACGATGATCATCCACCCGCCGATGCTCTACACCGGCTACGTGTCCCTGACCGTGCCGTTCGCGTTCGCGATCGGCGCCCTGATCACCCGGCGAATCGACGCCGCCTGGATCAAGTCGACCCGCGGGTTCGCCCTGATCGCCTGGATCTTCCTGACGATCGGCATCATCCTCGGCGCCCGCTGGTCCTACACCGAGCTCGGCTGGGGCGGTTACTGGGCCTGGGATCCGGTCGAGAACGCTTCGGTCATGCCCTGGCTGATCACCACCGCATACATCCACTCGATCATGGTGCAGGAGAAGCGTGGCATGCTCAAGGTCTGGAACGTCAGCCTGATCGTCACCAGCTTCACACTCGCCCTGCTCGGCACCTTCCTGGTGCGTTCCGGCGTGCTCCAGTCGATCCATGCCTTCGGCGATTCAACCGTCGGTCCGTACTTCCTGGCGCTGATCGGCGTGGTCCTGATCGGATCGACTTTCCTGATCATCACCCGGCTCGACATTCTCAAATCGGAGAAGCGGATCGACTCGCTGGCGTCCCGCGAAGCGATCTTCCTGGTCAACAACCTGCTGCTGGTGACGCTCTGCGCGATCGTCGCCTGGGGCACCTTCTTCCCGCTGATCTCGGAACTCTTAACCGGTACAAAGTCAACCCTCGCGGCACCGTGGTTCGATCGGTACACCACTCCGATCGCGGTGCTGCTGGTCCTGTTCACCGGGATCGGCCCGCTGCTCGCCTGGCGTCGCCTCTCGTGGGCGGGCGCGAAACGCGTGTTCACCGCACCGCTGATCGCCGCCGCGATAGTCCTGTTCGTACTGCTCGTCTTCACCGACGCGAGCCACAGCCTCCCGGCCCTCGCCGTGTTCACCCTGGCCTCGTTCACCGTGACCGCCCTGTTCCAGGACACCTGGCGCGGTGCCGCCGCCCGCCGGGCCAGTGCCGGCGGCAGCATCCCGGGCTCGGTCTGGGCCGTGGCGGTCCGCAACCGGCGCCGCTACGGCGGTTACATCGCCCACCTCGGCCTGGTCGTGCTTCTGGTCGGCGTCGCCGGCTCGTCGAGCTTCGAGACCAAGGTCGACCGCAAGCTCGAGCCCGGACAGACCACGACCATCGACGATTACAACGTGACTTACGTGAAGCCGACGGTAAAGCGGACCGATCAGGCGATCGTCTTCGGCGCCGAACTCCAGGTCGACCGGGACGGCAAGCGGTTCACCGACCTCGAACCGACCCGGCGCTATCACCAGACCACGACCGGCACCCGCACCATCGGTGGTTACTTCCAGGGGGAGGCGACCTCCGAGGTCGGCCTCAAGGCCGGGGCGTTCTCCGACTTCTGGGTGGCGCTCGAGCCGGACACCCAGGTGGTGCAGGACCGTGCCAAGTCGGCCGACCTCAGGTTCGGCGCCTACATGAGGCAGAAGGTCCTGCCGGTGATCCAGCGCGATCCATCGAAGACCGCGGAACTCACCCGGCAACTGGTCAAGGTCCAGAACCTTGCCACCGACGAGATCATCCAGGAGTATGTGAATCCCGACCGCTCGATCCCGGTCACGTTCCGGATCATCGTCAGCCCGATGGTCACCTGGATCTGGATCGGAGCGATAATCGCCGTGCTCGGTGCGCTCTTCGCGGTCTGGCCCAGCGGTACGTTCCGCCGGAAGCGGAGGGTCTGATGGCTGTCCTTTTCGCGCTGATCCTGATGGTGGCCGTCACCCTTTTCGTCTCTTATCCCTTCTGGGGCAAGGGCGACTCGTCCCGCACCGAGGACCCGGAGCTAGCCGGACTCGAGGCGGCGCGCGAATCCAAGTACCGGGAGATCCGTGACGCCGAGACCGACCTCGCCTCCGGCAAGCTTTCGCAGGAAGACTTCGACCTGGTCAACGCCGAGCTGAGGGGCGACGCGGTCGAGATCCTGAAGAAGCTCGATCAGGCGGAAGCCGGCCCGGCGGACAGCAGCGACGGTTCACCCGTGGACGATGAGAGCCCGCCGAGCACCGCGGGCAGCTAGACTCCGTCGTCGATATGTACGGAATATTGGCTGTCATTCAGGTGGGCATCGCTGTCCTACTCATTTTTCTGGTCCTTCTCCATTCGGGCAAGGACGCCGGTCTTTCCGGTGCCTTCGGCATCGGTGGAGGAGGCAGCTCCGTCGGCGGCGGCTCGATGGTCGAGCGCAATCTTTCTCGTGCCACGATCGCCACGGCCATCATCTTCACGCTGAACACGATTCTGCTGCTCAAGATCTGACCCCGGGGGTCTTTTGACCCCGGGCGCCACAGGTCCGGCTTCAGCCCTTCGATTCGGCTAGGGTCCGGCTCATGAGCTCGAATACGAAACAGGTCCTCGCGATCACCCTCGGGACGCTCGGCCTGGTCATCGGCATCTTCGGAACCGTCGTCGCCTACAACGCCAAGCAGGCCACCGAAAACGATCAGAACGTGACGACCGAAGTGCAGCAGCAGTTCGCCGCTGCCCAATCGGCGCAGGACGCCAAGGAGGCCACGCAGGCTTCGCGGGCCGGGAAGCTGATCGCCGGCCTGTCCAAGGGCGAAAAGGCTCTGGTCACGAAGATCAACAGCAACTCCAGGGGAATCAAGAAGAACAAGAAGCAGATCAAGAACCAGGGCCGGCAGATCAAGAACCTGAAGAAGAAGACCAACACGCTGAGCAGCCGCGACAATGAACTGGAAAGCGAGATCACTTCGGTCGAGAACACGCAGCAGAAGGACTTCAACTCCCTGACCAAGCGCATCAACAACCTCAATCAGGAGATCAAAGACCTTCAGCAGAGCCTGAACCGCTTGCGCAACCGCGTCGGCATCGACGAAGACCTTTCCAACTGACCGGTCCCGGCTCCGCGGCTCCCGTGCGCATCCTGTTCGTCTGTCTCGGCAACATCTGCCGGTCACCGACCGCCGAGGCGGTCATGAAGGATCTGATCGAACGTGAAGGGCTGACCGCCGGCATCGAGGTCGATTCGGCCGGCACCGGCGACTGGCACATCGGCAGCCCCTCCGATTCCCGGGCAAGCGAAGCTGCCGCCCGGCGCGGCTTCGAAATGAACGGCCTGGCCCGCCAGGTCACGGTAGACGACTTCGACCACTTCGATCTGATCGTGGCGATGGACGGCTTGAACCACGCCGACCTGCTCGCCCTTTCCGGAGGGGAGAACCCGAAGGTCCGCCTGCTGCGGGAGATCGGCGGGGACGAGGAGACCGACGTGCCCGACCCGTACTACGGCGGCGACGACGGCTTTGAAGAGGTGCTCGACATCGTCGAGCGAGGCTGCCGGGCCCTGCTCGAAGAGGTCAGGCCGGACCAGGCCGGGGCCGGGGGACCTTGAAGTGATCGAAGAGTCGATGATCCGCGCCCTGCACGTCGAGTCGATGCGCTCGGAGGACCTTCACGCCGGGCATGAATCGCACACGTTGTTCCAAGCCTCCACCGTGTCAGCGTTGCTGGACGGGTCATACGACGGTGATCTCAGCTTTGCCGAGCTCGCCGAGCAGGGCGACACGGGGCTCGGGACCCTGAACGCCCTTGACGGCGAGATGATTGCGCTCGACGGCAAGTTCCTGCGGGCTGACGCCCACGGCGCGATCAACGAAATCCCGCCCGATTCGCGGACGCCTTTTGCGGTGGTCGGATGGTTCGAGCCAGACCTCGAGTTCGAGATTTCCGGGGTCTCCGGGTTCGACGACCTGGTGACGCGCCTCGAGGATCAGATGCCGGCCGACACCCCCGCGATTGCGGTCCGCATCGATGGCGACTTCAAGAGCGTCACGGCCCGCTCGGTCCCGCGCCAGCACGCGCCGTATCGCCCGCTGGCCGAGGTCGTCGCCGATCAGAACGTCTTCGACCTGCCGGCAGGGCCCGGCACCCTCGTCGGATTTCGCTTCCCTGCGTACAGCGAAGGCATCGAGATCGCCGGATACCACCTCCATTTCGTCGATCGGGACCGGAAGCACGGCGGGCATGTGCTCGACCTCGAGATCGAGTCGGCGACCGTGAAGGTGGAAACCAGCTCCGATCTCCACATCGAACTGCCTCCAGGCATGGACCTCGGATCACCCGACCTCGCCGGTGATACTCACGCGGCGATCGAGCGGGCCGAACGTCTTCGGTCAGAATGAAGGCATGACGAGTTCGCTCTCCAGAGTCTCGGCCCTGCTGATCGCCGGGGCCATCGCGGTGACACTGGCCGCCTGCGGCGGGTCGAGCGATGATTCAACCGACCCGGGCGACTCTGCCGGCTATCCGGGCTATGGCGGCACCAAGTCCGCGAAGCTCGATACCGGCGACGTCAACTGGCCATTGTTCGGCCGGGTCGAGCAGCGCCAGCACTCGCTCAAGGTGCCGGACTCGCTGAATCCGCCGCTGGAGCAAAAATGGAGCTTCTCGGACCGGGTCCTGATCGAGTACCCGCCGGCCGTCAACGACGGCGTCGCATATCTCGCCGACAAGTACGGCGACGTCAGGGCAATCCAGCTCAGCGACCAGAAAGTCCTCTGGGACATCCAGAAGCAGAAGCGCGATGTCGGCCCGCCGAGCGACACGACCGCGCCGGACTACTTCGAAGGCAGGGTCTACGTCGCCTTCCAGAACGGTGACCTCGTCGCCTTCGACGCCGATACCGGAAAGATCGACTGGAAGCACAACATCCGGGGAGGGGTCCAGTCATCACCGGTCACGGTCGACGGCCGCCTGTATATCGGCTCGGAGGAAGGCGTCGTCTACTCCTTCGACGCTGACACCGGCAAAGTGATCTGGACCTACCGCGCCGTCACGCCGGTCAAGACGAGCCCGAGCTTCAACCAGGGCACCGTGTACTTCGGCAACTATTCCGGTTCGGTCTTCGCGCTCGATGCGAAAACCGGCAAGCAGAAGTGGCGGACCGACACGACCTCGACCGCTCCGGGCGGTTCGGGCGGCTTCTATTCCTCGCCGGCGGTCGCCGGAGGCAAGGTCTACCTCGCTCGCAATGACGGCATCGTCTACGCCTTTGACGAAAAGAACGGCAAGCAGTCCTGGTTCTTCCAGACGAAGGGAGATGTCTACGGTTCACCGGCCCTGGCCGAGGTGCCCGGGACCCCGCTCACCGTTTACATCGGCTCGTACGACTCGAACCTCTACGCGCTGAATGCCTCGACCGGCAAGGAGGAGTGGAGCCACGACGTCGGCGGGCCGGTTCCCGGCACGGCCACGGTGATCGGCCACACCGTCTATACCTCGAGCTTCAAGACGGCCAAGTCGATCGGCGTCGACGTGCTGTCGCACAAGGAGACCTTCTCCTTCGACTCACCCGGCTACACACCGATGATCTCCGACGGCAGGAACCTCTACCTGGTCGGGTACTACACGCTCCACGGCTTCAGCCCGAAGTAAGCCTCCCGGTCAGGAGAGGCCATAGGGCAGCGCGGGCAACCCGGCCGTGGCCTTGTTGACGATCTTGTCGAGGTCGTCGGCGACCGTGAAGAAATCGAAGTCCTCCGGGCCGACCCGGCCGTCCTCGAGCAGGTGCTCCTTCATCCAGGCGAGCAGGCCGAGCCAGAACTCGGAGCCGACCAGCACGACCGGATGCGGCCGGGCCTTGTTGGTCTGGACCAGGGTCAGCACTTCGAAAAGCTCGTCCATCGTGCCGAAGCCGCCGGGAAAGACGACGAAGGCCCACGAGTAGCGCATGAACATCAGCTTGCGGGCGAAGAAGTAATGGAACTGCTTGCCGATATCGACGTAAGGATTGAGCCCCTGCTCGTGCGGCAGTTCGATGTTCAGTCCGACCGACTTCGCTCCGGCCTCCCGGGCGCCGCGGTTGGCGGCCTCCATGGTGCCGGGTCCGCCGCCGGTGATCACCGCGTAGCCGGCTTCGCCGATCGCGCCGCCGACCTGGCGGGCGAGCTGGTACTCCGGATTCTCTTCGCTGGTGCGGGCCGAGCCGAAGACGCAGACCGAAGGGCCGAGGTCCTCGAGCAGTTCGAAGCCTTCGTCGAACTCCCGGTGGATGCGCTCCAGGCGATCGGGATCGGACAGCTCGCTGATGATCTCCGGCTCGTCGCAGCGGATGATCTCCTGGTCGAAAGTCGTCGGTTTGAATGGCTCAGTAGTCAATTGCTGCTCCGCCTTCGCTCGTGCATAAGATTGATCTTGAAGCATCGTCTGAGGGGACGAACTTTCCGCAGCTGCAACAAAAAGGGCCGGATCCCTCGGGATCCGGCCCTTGATTTGCTTTGCTTCAGCCCCTCAGGGCTCGAAGGTGACCGCGGCGCCGGCGCCTCCGGAGCAGGTGGTCAGCATCTGGCTGCCGCCGCACGTCATCGTGTAGGCCTGATCGGTAGCCGGGCTGTAAGCGACGACCGATGGGCCGGGGTTCTGCTTGTAGGCCTTGACCACGTTCTCGGCAAAGCCACACGAGGTAGAGGCGTCGACCATGATGCCGCCGCCACAGGAAGTGGTATTGCCGCCACCGCCACCGTTGGCCTTCTTCTTGGCCTTCGAAGCGGCTGCTGCGTTGGCTGCCGCAGTTGCCTGGGCCTGGGCGTTAGCTGCGGCAGTTTCGCTGGCGCTGGCCTGTGCTTCGGCTGACTTCTCACTGGATTTGGCAGCGGCCGCGGCCTTTGCCTGCTTCTTCTCCTGCTTGCTCAGCTTGTTGACCTGCTCTTTTTCGAGCTTGGCCTGCTTCTTCGCTTCCTGGCGGGCCTGCTTGGCCTCCTGCTGAGCCGTGGCGGCATTCGCATCGGCTTGCTTCTCTTCTTTGGATTCGCCACCGCAGCCGGCTGCAAACAGGGTCAGCGCGAGGGTGGCCAGGACGAGGCTCACTTTTTTGTTGGAAGTCATGCCGGTCCCTTTGCTGCGTTTCCCGGCATTCCTGCCCGTGAATGGTCACCTTCAGGTAGACCGGACCGCCTCAGGAATCGAGCTCGGGTGGCATCGCCTGGGGTCCGTCGGGGTAGAGCCAGGCGAGGTCCTCGGGAGACATCTCGACCGTGTTCGCCAGCTCGGGCGGAGCACCGACCACGAACCAGAGCTGGTCTTCGTCGGTGTCGTTGAACGGCTGGCGCAGCGATCCCGGCTCGACCAGGACCGAGTCCATCGGCTTTAGCTCGAGCAACTGGTCATCGACGCGCAGCTTGCCGGTGCCTTCGATGAGCAGATAAAGCTCTTCGCTCTCGCGATGGCGGTGCCGGGTGGACGCCTGTCCCGGCTCGATCCGCCAGAAGCGGGCCCCGAGCGACTCGGCCTCGAGTTGCTTGGCCAGGTCGGTGTTCAGAACTCCCATCTGGTTCGAGCGGCGCCAGAAGGCCTCGTCTGATTTCAGCACCCGGAATCCCATTGCTTTATTTGACCCTGCCCGGCCGGATCTCGATCGACCAGTCGCCCGGCTTGACCGGAATCGAGATGACCATGCCCCGGTGTTTACCCCGGCCGAGGATCCGGGTCGAGATCCGGTGGCGGGGAAACGGTTCGTCGATCTTGACGCTGGCCTGGACCTGCGGATAGAAGATCTCGACCTGGCCGGATACCCGTCGGTTGCGGGTTCCAGCGGCTTCGAAGATCCGGCCGGCCTGGAGGTATGAAGTGTCGAGCAGCCTGCCCGGTGCCCGTCTTACGTAGGCCCGGCGCAGATCTGTCCTCAAGTGCCCGAACTGCCCGACGATGCGGTTGTTGCCGTCCTCGCAATCCATGCGGTAGAGACCCCACGGTGGCAGCGGCGGAGCGGTGCCGGGGTCGTGGGTTGCCGCGTGGGGGTCGCCGCAGGACTGCTTCCAGGTCCAGACGGTCGCGCCGATCCGGAACTCCTCCTGCAGGGCCTGGTGGGAGTTGAAGTAATCGTCGTCCTTGCCGGTCGCGCGGCCGGGGTCACCGCCCCATTCGCCGGTCAGGACGGGCGCTCCGCCGAAGGTCTTCGCTTCGGCCAGCGCGGTTTCGAACGATTCACGGCTGGGCGGGCCTTCGCCGCCGATACTGCCGCCGTAGAGGTGCGGCGAGTAGACCAGGTTGCGGTCCATGCCGAAGGTTGGCGGGGCTCCCGATCCGATCAGAGACCAGAGGACGCTGGGTTCGAACAGGATCAGGTGCCTGAAGCCCCGGCCCGACTTCTCCCCGGCGCGGATCGCCTTGACCGCGGCTGCGTAGAACGGCCCGAGGGCGTCGTTGTCCTCCTGGCCGAGGGCGTTCGGTTCGTTCATGATGTCGATCCCGGCGACCGCGCTCGACTTCGCGAACTTGTTGGCAACGTGGCGCAGGGTGCGCGCATAACGGGTCTGGATGCCGACGCCGCCGGCCGCCTTGCGGTCTTCGAAGAAAGCAGTCCAGGCAGCGCGCACCGCCGGGTTGAGCTCGCGGGCGTTGGTGAAGCATCGGGGCAGGTCGTCATCGAAAGTCGCCCATCCCGGGGCGCCGTCCCAGCCGAAGCCGGGCTGGGAGGGTGCGGGGCAGGTCTCACCTGGGGGCGCGGCAAGCGTCGCTCCCCAGGCATCCTGATGGAAGTCGATGATTGTGTAGACGCCGTTCGCTTCGAGGCGGTCGATCCAGCGCTCCACCCGGTCGAGGTAGCGTTCGTTGTATTCGCCCGGCTGCGGCTCGACCCGGGACCAGGAGACGATCAGGCGCACGACGTTCCAGCCGATCTGTGAGATGCGTGCCGGATCGTGCCGGTCGAAAGGCAGGGTGGGCGGCTTTTCGGTCCCCTGCCAGTACTGGCCGAGCGAGTTGACGTTGACGCCGCGCAGCAGCACCTCACGGCCCTTCGAGTCCATGATCCGCCCGCCACGTTCAATGTCGGGCTCGGCATGCAGCCGCGGCAGAGCGGCCGTTGAGGCAGCGCTGAACGCGAGGCCGGCCGACAGGCCCGCGATCAGGAGCAAGGCCGCGAGCACGCCGCGGCAGATGGTTGTTACTCGGCCCGTAAGCAGTGCGGCTGAGAGGAGTCGAACCTCCACGTCCTTTCGGACACAAGCCCCTCAAGCTTGCGCGTCTACCAATTCCGCCACAGCCGCATGAAGGAGTCGGGATTCTAGGGAAAGGGGGAGGGGCGGTGCGCTGTCGCCGTGGGCGGATCCTTTCGTTTTGTGCCCGACACGAACATGTGTCCGCAGGGGCGGCTAAGGTACGAACATAGGTTCGCTGCATGCGAACCGACCTGGCAACTGACAAGGCCGAGCGGCCGACCAAGGAGCGACGTGGTTGATCTGACCAAGCGGCAGCGAGAGATCTTTGACTTCATCGGCAAGTACGCCGACAAGACGGGCTATCCGCCCACGGTCAGGGAAATCGGCAAAGCGGTGGGCCTCCACTCTTCGTCGACCGTGCATGTGCACCTGGCCAACCTCGAGAAAGCCGGCGTGCTGCGCCGCGATCCGAGCAAGCCGCGAGCGATCGAGATGCTGGTCGAGAAGGCCAGGAGCGCCCGCGACGCCACGGTCGATGCGGTGATGCCGGGCGGTTCCGGGCCGGGCCTGCCCCTGCTCGGCCGGATCTCGGCCGGACCGGGGATGCTGGCCGAGGAGAACATCGAGGAGTATGTCGAGGTGCCTTCGGTCATCGGCGGCCAGAACGGCGACTACGTGCTCGAGGTCCGCGGCGAGTCGATGAAGAACGCCGGCATCATGGACGGCGATTACGTGATCGTCCACCCGGCCCCTGACGCCGACAACGGCCAGATAGTGGTCGCAATGCTCGACGAAGAAGAAGCCACGGTCAAGCGCCTCTACAAGGAGCCGGACCACCTGAGACTTCAGCCGGAGAACGAAACGATGGACCCGATCATCTCCACGGACGCCCAGGTAATAGGCAAGGTAATCGGCTGCTTCAGGGCGATTTAGCAAGGATCCCATCATCCGAATCTCCGAAAGGGCGCCGAAAGGCGCCTTTTCTTTTTGCGTAGGCCGAGGGTGGTGCCCAGGAACTGCCTGCGAACGGATGGCAAGGAGTAAAGCCCGGGAATGTCCGCGATCGTACTCAGGTACCTGAGCTGACATTCCCGGGCGTCGACGAAGCCAGCCGCCTCGCAGGCAGTTCCTGGGCGCCGCCCGTGCAATACAAAAGACGCCCGAGGGCGCCTTTTGCTTAGTGAGTCTGTAAGCCGGATCCTGTCTTGAACGACAATCTATCTCGCCGGCTGATCACGCCAGCGGGGCCCGAAGGCACCTGCGACCTACCTGAATCTCGCCGAGCAGGGTCAACGATTCTGTTTGGTCTTGCACCGGACGGGGTTTACCTGGCCGCCGTGTCACCACGACGCCGGTGCGCTCTTACCGCACCTTTTCACCATTGCCTGTACGCAACTCACGTGTGGCTGCGCCATCGGCTGTGTATTTCTGTGGCACTGTCCCGCGGGTTTCCCCGGGTGGGTGTTACCCACCGTCCTCGCTCTCTGGTGTCCGGACTTTCCTCGAAGGGTTTTCTCTCCCCCCGCAGCCGTCCAACTCACGGAGTGAATTCTACTGGCCAAGCGCAGTCTTCCCGAAAAACCCTCCAAATCGGGTGGTTTCAATCGCGCTTATGTGAGCTTTGCACTAAGAACACACAGTTCTTTGAGCATTTGCTAATCTTCTCGGACCTTCTGCTAAATCTCCACCTCAAGATCGTGGAGAACGGGGGACCCAATCTGGACCCAGGTCCTTGGGGCGAATCACTGGCATCCGCCAGGTAGCGCTGCTCTTTCAGCGCGAGCCCGACAGCTAACCCCGTAAGCAATGGAAAGAGAAAGTTAAAAGGTATGCATTTCAGCCCCCGGCTGGCAAAACCGAATATGGCTATGACACTGCTGATCGCGGCATCCGTCTTCGCGGTCGGATTCATCGCCCTGAACGTCGACTCCGGCTCCGCCGCGGCCCGTTCGGGTGGCATGTCGATGCCGGGTGACAGCGCAAGCTCCTCCGAGAAGGCCCCGCGATTCGGATACCGCACTCTGCGTGAAGGTATGAGCGGCGACGACGTAAAGGTCCTCAAAGGCATCGCCCGGTCGAAGGAACTGCTCAGCTCTCCGCTGACCACCGAATTCGACTCGCCGACCACGTCGGCGGTCAAGAAGTTCCAGCGGGACGAGGACATCTCCACCAGCGGCGTCGTCAACGAATCCACTTCGAAGACGATGGTCCGCTCGCTCAAGAAGACCGAAGCCTCCTGGTACGGCCCCGGCCTCTACGGCAACGGCGTCGCCTGCGGTGGCACCCTTCGCCCCGGCACCATCGGTGTCGCCCACAAGACTCTTCCCTGTGGCTCCAAGGTCCTGGTCGGCTACCACGGCCGCTTCCTGATGACCAAGGTCATCGACCGCGGTCCTTACATCGCGGGCCGCGCACTGGACCTCACCTACGCAGCCGCCGATTCCCTCGGCTTCATCGACGCCGGCGTCGCCAACGTGCGTTACGCCGTCGTCAAGCGCAAGTAAGCTGCCCTCCCCGGAAGGCCCGGCCGGCCGCGCAATGCGGTGGCTGCGGGTGTTTCCATTCACCGCAAAACCGATCCTTCCGGGTTCCGCCGCTGTTTATACCGTGGTCGGGTTGCGTCTCGGCAAACCGCGAGACCGGCAGATAAGTAAATACAAGGAGCAATGAATTGATGTCAGTGAAAACTTTTGGAACCAACCGGAAATCGCACCTGTTCTTCGCCGCGTTTCTGGGAGCAGCCTTGCTGGTCGCCGCCCTCACGATCGGGTCCGCCGGCAGCGCGAACGCCGATTCTTCGGTCCGGGCCAAGAAGACCAAGGTCCTCGGAGCCATCGGCAAGCTGCCTGAGCCGCTCTGCCCGGGCAAGGACTGCTCGGCGCTCGCGATCGTCTCCGGTTTCCAGGCCGACATCGACGGTGTCAGCAACTCGTACCGGATTCCGTTCAACGGTTTCGTGACCAAGTGGAAGATCAGCCTCGGCGATGTAACCAAGTCCGAGCGCACGTTCTTCCAGAAGCTTTTCGGCAAGAAGCCCAAGGCCGGAATCTCGATCCTGAAACCGGTCAAGGTCGACGGCAAGCGTGAGTACAAGCTGATGAAGCGCAGCCCGATCGTCGGCCTGAACAAGTATCTCGGCGACGTCGCTTCGATTCCGCTCGCCCGGCGGATCAAGGTCAAGAAGGGCTGGTATGTCGCCCTGACCGTTCCGACCTGGGCACCTGCTCTCGGAGAGGTCATCGACCCGACGACAAAGAAGCCGGATATGGACTTCAGCTGGCGGGCAAGTCGCGAACGCGATACCTGCGAAGACGACCCGAACATGAAGAACTCCGAGCCCCAGATGGAGCCGAACAGCAAGCGTTCCTACGGATGCCGATTCTATGGACGTCAGCTGCTCTACCGCGTGAAGGTGACCAACCAGTAGGAAGGTCGCCCCGCCGTTTGGCGGGACTTATTTGAAGCAGCAAAAAGGACGGCCGGGTGGCCGTCCTTTTTGTTGGAGGAGGGAGGGGCTCGCAGGGAGGGGTGAGCCCGTCCGGGTCAGGCTGCCGCGGGTAGGACCCTCGGCGTCGCCTGGTCTTTGGGGAGGGCCGCGGCTGCGGCCATCACGCTCTGGAACTCGCCCAGGGCCACGTGGGCCAGGGCTTCCAGGATCTGCTCGTCATCCCAGCCGGCTTCCCGCGCTTCTTCGTGCAGGTAGATCGGCGGGTCACCCTCGGATTCGAGCGCTGCCTTCAGGTAGACAAGTAGCGCCGCTTCACGCGGGTCGGACGAGGTGAAACTGCGGGCCCGGGAAACTTCGTCGAGTCCGAGGCCGGCGTTGCGCGCGGTCTTCGCGTACTGGACAACGCTGTAGCTGTCGCCTTTGTGCTCGGCGACGGCGAGTGCAATGCGATGGCGGGTCGCCTGCGGAAGCTCACCCTTCTGGAGCTCGGCACGCATCCGGGTGTAAGCCCGAAGTACCACCGGAGATCCGGCAAGCACGCCTACGAGCTTGTTGACCGAGCGTCCACCAACCTGAATGCTCTTCAGGATGTCGGCGCTCTCGTCGGGGGCGGTCAGTTCGTCATGGATATGGAATCGGCTGACTTCAGTTTTTACGGTCACGATGGTCTCGCTTCCCAATCTTTCTTATTACGTCACGGCCTTGAGGGGCTTTAGGTGGCGTTTAACGGGCCATTACTTTACTTTTAGCTAGTTACTTACCGCAAGTAAGTTATACCCCTTAAGACGGCGTCGCGCAAGCCCGGTCGCGTATCGTTTCCGGCAGCAGCACCCGACCAGACCCCTCGCCGGATTTTTCAAAGGAGCAGATGGCCCAGCAATCCAAGACCCCAAGTGATGTTCTCGACCTGGTCGATGAGCACAACGTGCGGTTTGTGCGCCTCTGGTTCACCGACGTGCTTGGCCACCTGAAGAGCTTCTCGATCAATTCGACCGAGCTCCAGCGTGCTCTTGAACAGGGAATCGGCTTCGACGGCGCGTCCATCACCGGTTTCAATTCGGTCGAAGAGTCGGACATGGTCGCGCGACCTGATCCGAGCACCTTCGAACTCATCCCCTGGCGTCCTGAAGGCATCGACGCCGTGGCCCGGATGTTCTGCGACATCGAGGTTCCGGGCGGCCTTCCTTACGAAGGCGATCCCCGCTGGATCCTCAAGCGCGCCCTCAAGCGGGCCAGCGACATGGGCTTCGACGACTACATCGTCGGACCTGAGCTCGAGTTCTTCTACTTCAAGTCGGCCCGGCCGGAGGGTGGAGTGCCCGAAGTGCTCGACGAAGGCGGCTACTTCGACCTGACCACTCTCGATGCCGGATCCGACGTGCGCCGGGAGACCGTGCTCGCCCTTGAGCGCATGGGTGTCCACGTGGCATCCACCCACCATGAGGCCGGACCGTCGCAGCACGAACTCGACCTGAAGGCCAGCGGAGCACTCGCCGCCGCCGACAACATCATGACTTCGAAGATCGTGGTCAAGGAATACGCGGTCCAGGAGGGCTGGCATGCGACCTTCATGCCGAAGCCGCTGGACGGCGCCAACGGATCGGGCATGCACCTCCATCAGTCGCTGAACCGCGACGGCGTCAATGCCTTCTTCGACAACGACAAGCCGACCGTGCTTTCTTCGACCGCCAAGGCCTTCATCGCCGGACAGCTTCGCCACGCCCGCGAGATCGCGCCGCTCTACGCCCAATGGGTCAACTCCTACAAGCGACTGGTCCCCGGCTTCGAGGCACCGGTCTACCTCTCCTGGTCGAGACGTAACCGCTCGTCGCTGATCCGCGTGCCCCAGAGGCAGAACGGACTCTCAGGCGGCGCCCGGGCCGAGCTGCGTTGCCCGGATCCCGCCTGCAACCCCTACCTGTGCCTGGCCGGAATGCTCCAGGCCGGACTCGAGGGGATCGAAAAGGGTTACGAGCTGCCGGAACCGATGGAGGAGAACCTCTACCACCTCGGCCCCGACGAGATGGCCCAGCGCGGCATAGAACAGCTGCCGGCGACGCTCGGCGAGGCGACCGAGATCGCTGCGGATTCCGAACTGGTCCTGCGGACCCTCGGCGAGCACACCTTCCGCCGCTTCATCGAGCTCAAGCGGCAGGAGTGGGACTCGTACCGGGTCCAGGTCACGCCCTTCGAGATCGAGAGCTTCCTGCCGGTCCTGTGAGCCTGAGGTGGCGGGCGGCCCTCAGGAACGTCCTATGCACTCCTGACCTTCGTCGACGCTCGGAGGTTCGGGATCTCGCGGCATCAAAAGGCGTCGAGACCACGAAACTCCGCGATTGTCCCGGACTTTCGTGGTCTCGGTGGCTCGGTCAGGATTGGGCTGACCGAATCCCGGCGTCACCCCAGGGGCTCTAGCTGCGTAGTTTCTTTACCTGCTCGACCAGGGCTGTCTTGGCGTTGAACGCTGCCGCCAGGGCCTTGTCGGGTGCTGATCCGGCCGGTGGTACCGCGCCTATCTGACGAGCGAGGTCGAGGCCGTTCATCGCCGCGACCAGCGACTGGATCTTGCCGTCTTCGACCTTGATGACGTCGATTCCCTCGATTGCGACTCTGGCGCCGGTCGGCTTGAAGCCCTCGAACGTGCCGAGCCCGTCGAAGGTGCCTTTCGCCGACCAGTGAATCGCAGCCATGTTTTCATCGCTGATGATCTTTTCGACCTCGAACTTGAAGTCCGGGAAGGCACGAAACAGGTTGCCGAACCATTCCGCGATCTCTTCCGGCGCCTGCAGTTCGGCCAGCCCGAGTATCCGGCTGCGCTTGCCCGGCTGCCAGCAATCGGTCATGCCCTTGATGTCCTGCCGCCCGACGGCGGCGAAGTACTGCTCGGCGATTTCAGCGGTTGACGGCATCCAGTTCCTTTCGAAGCGTTTTGGGATCGGTGACGGGGGTCCGGCAGGTGAAGTTCTCGCAGACATAGGCAGCGGGCTTGCCGTCGAGGGCGGTCCGGGACTCCAGCAGCGGCGGAACCGAAGAACCCTCGGGACCGAGGGCGACCACGAAATTCGGCCGGTAGCGAGCGCGGAACGGCTCGAGCAGCTGCCCTGCGACAGTGAGCGGATCCTCGCCTTCAGGGGTCAGGACCGCGAGCTCGCCGGACGGCGCGAGGTACAGCTGGAGCGCCTGGAGCAGGTGCCCGAAGGCGTCGGGCTGACGGGCCGTCGCCGGGGCCAGCAGCTTGAGCACGCCGAGCGCCTGGCGAACGTACCGGTTCTCGCCGGTGAGGTCGCCCAGCCGCAGCAGGCCGAGCGCGGCCGAGGCGCTGCCCGACGGGATCGGGTGGTCACCGACGTCCTTTCGCCGCGCGATCAGCGTCTCGTGATCGTGGGAGGTGGTGAAGAATCCGCCGCGGTCGGGGTCGGCGAAGCGGTCGATCATCGTCTCGGCCAGTCCCTGGGCCCGCTTGAAGAGGTCCGTGCTGAAATTGGCCTGGTAGAGCGTGAGCATGGCTTCGAGCAGGAAGGCGTGGTCCTCGAGATAGGCGTTGAGCCGCGCCTCGCCCTGGCGCCAGGATCGCAGCAGCGAGCCCTGGGAGTCGCGCATCTCGTTCCAGATGAAGTCGGCACCGGCCTCGGCGGCCTCCAGAAAATCCGGGCGGCCGAGGACGGCACCGGCCTCGGCCAGAGCGGAAATGGCGAGGGCGTTCCAGGAGAGCACCACTTTGTCGTCGAGCGCCGGGCGGACGCGATCGGCGCGGGCGGCCAGGAGGTCGGCCCGGATCGATTCGAGTTCGGCGTCGATCTCGCCCGGAGGCTGTTCCAAGGGGAAGTGAAGCACGCTCCGCCCTTCGAAGTTGCCGTCAACGGTGACCCCGAAGGTCTCGATGGCGAGATCGGCCCGGCCGCCGAGCACCTCTCGCAGTTCGTCGATCGTCCAGGTGTAGAAGATGCCTTCCTCCCCTTCGGAGTCGGCATCAAGCGAGGCGTAGAAGCCGCCGGCCTCGTCACGCATCTCGCGCAGCATCCAGTCGAGGGTCTCCTCGGTGATCCGGCGGTAACGGTCGTGGCCGAGTTCCTGCCAGGCGTGCAGGTAGGTGCGGGCCAGCAGCGCGTTGTCGTAGAGCATCTTCTCGAAGTGCGGGACCAGCCAGACGTCATCGACCGAATAGCGGGCGAAGCCGCCGCCGATCTGGTCGTAGATGCCGCCCGCGCCCATGCGGTCGAGCGTCACTTCAACCGGCTCCGTCTCTCCGCGGGCGAGCAGGAAATCGAGGGTGGAGGCCGGGGGAAACTTGGGGGCGGGGCCGAAGCCGCCGAGTTCCAGGTCGGCCAGATCGGCCAGGGTCGAGGTCCTTTCGGCGAGTAGGCCGGGGTCGAGGTCGCCTTCGCGCGCACTGATCAGCGAGACCGCGCCGAGTCGGGTCCGGACGTCGGCTGCCTGCGACCGGATCTCGTCGCGTCGCTCGTCGAAAGCCTTGACCACGGCGTCCATCACCATCATGAAGCTGGGCATGCCCATCGAGGAGTCGGGCGGGAAGTAGGTGCCGCCGTGAAAGGGAACGCCCTCCGGATCGAGAAATGCGGTCAGTGGCCAGCCGCCGTGGCCGGTGATCGACTGGACCGCCTCCATGTAGATCGCGTCGATGTCGGGGCGTTCCTCCCGATCGACCTTGATCGAGATGAACTGCTCGTTCATATAGTCGGCGGTGGTCTGGTCCTCGAAGGATTCGCGCTCCATGACGTGGCACCAGTGGCAGGCCGCGTAACCGATCGAGAGCAGGATCGGCTTGTCGTCTTTCTTCGCCGCGGCAAGGGCTTCGCTTCCCCACGGATACCAGTCGACCGGATTGTCTTTGTGCTGCAGGAGGTAGGGGCTGGTCTCGTCGGCGAGGCGGTTGCTCATGCCCCGCAGTCTCTCAGGCC
>JAENWT010000031.1 GCA_016650125.1 Thermoleophilia bacterium | reverse complement strand
TTTTGGAGTACCCCTCCGGCGAACCATCAGCCCTTGACCTTGTGGATTGCCACCAGCCATCACACGTGTTTTGAATAACTGCATCAAAGTTGGTATTTCCGTAATCAGTCTGCGTTCGGGAAACGTTCGTAAAACCAACTTCGATGTCTAGACGAGCTGACCATGTCTTTACCGGGCTGCCAGGGTGGCGACCTCAGCGCGGCTCTACAAGATCCATGCAGATGAGGTGGTTCAACCCTTCGCATCCTCGCCGGTTGCGAACCCGCTCATTTCGCACTCCAGGTATTCCGCCAGGCCCTCTGCCCCAGCCTTCATGACGTGATCGTGGCTGTATACGAACACCGGTCTTGCGATCGGGTTCAGGATCTGCATCCACTTCTTCGTGGCGACCACTTGCCATTCGTAGACGACCTGGGTCCAGACCCGGTCCGGCTCTTCGAGGTCGACGATCGGGCTGATGTTCCAGGTTCCGGAACCGCTGACCTCGCCGGTCGCCTTGCCTTTGAGGCTCTTCGGGTACTCGCGCTCGATCGTCTCGATCTCGAATTCGATCGAGTAGCCGACCGGACCGCGCCAGCGTGAGTTGGCGCGTTGCCCGATGCCGTCGGGGCCGCCAACGGCGGTCTCCTCGACCGACTGGAGACCGGGCCACCAGTCGGGCCAGGTCTTGAAGTCGACGAGGGCGTCCCAGACCGTTTCGAGACCGGTAGAAAGCTGCCACCTGGAAGTGAAGTCGAAAGCCGGATCCGGTCCGGATTTCGTCATCGGCTCAATTGGGTGAAGGAACCGTTCCGAAGCCGGCGAGGCCGGCCTCGACCACCTGCGAGAAGTGGATGATCGTCACCAGAGCGTCCGGCTCGATCTCGCGGTCGTAGATCTGTTCGAGAAAGCCGCGGGTCTCTTCCGCCCGGCGGAATTCCGGATTGTCGCGCTCGATGTCGCGGGGTGAGAGGTCCGAGAGGCGCTTGACCTCGACCTCGTCGATGATCGCCGAGAAGATCTTCTCGCGGCGCGAATGCCGGGAGCCGACCGTGACCCAGACGACCTGGCTCCGCTCGTACTTCGCCGACTTGTCACCGAGCCGGATCGTGGCCGTCTTGCGGCCCCGCTTCAGCTGGTCGACGAACAGGGGCGAATAGAAGTTGAGTGCGTAGAGCCCGGATGCCATGTGGACCTAGAATATGTAGTTGCCGAGCTTGGCGGGTTCCAGGATGGTCACTTGGCCCCGGCCCGCCCGCACCACACCGGATCGCTCGAGGTCGGCGAGGAAACGGCTGACGCTTTCGCGGGACGTACCGGCGAGCTGGGCCAGATCGGCCTGGTTCATCCGGATCGTGACTTCGTGCTGGTTTCCGTCAGCTCCTTCGTCGTCGACCAGCTGGGAAAGCACGCCGGCGACCCGCGAAGGCACCGTCTGGAAAGACTGGCGGGAGATGCGCTCGTTGGCCGCACGCAGGCGGCGGGTCAGCGCGGCGACCATCTTCACCGTGATCTCCGGGTGGCGCTCGAGGAGCGATCGCACGTCACTTGCCGGCAATGCGAGCAGCTCGCCCTCGCCGCCGAGGGTCTCGACACTGGCCGACCGGACCTCGCCGTCGAGCATCGCCAGTTCACCGACGATGTCGCCGGTGGAGAGGGTCGCCAGCGTGATCGCGCGGCCGTCGGGGTGCTCCCTGGTCACGCGAAAGGTGCCGGTCCGGACTATGTAACAGGCGTCGGAACGGTCGCCCTCGTGGAAGACTCGCGTGCCATCCGGGTAGGACCGCGGGACCGCGACCCGGGAGAATCTCTCCAGCTCGTCGTCCTCCAGTTCAGCGAACAGGGGCACACTCCGGAGCAGTCCGGCGACACTTTCCTCATCCAAGGACACAGCCAAAGTATCCCGTACTGGTAGGGGAATACCAAATGCCCGCCCATTTGCCTTGCCCGTGTTACAAGGTTTTGACCAGAATCCGGCGTACTCGCGATCCAAGTCGCACAGCGAGACCATCATTTATCTATCGCGAGCGAAGTCGACTTGGATCCCTTGTTCGATCAGGCGGGTACGACCAGCTTGCGCGGCTGGCGGCTGAAACCGGCCTGAACCAGCGACCCCTCGAAGCCGGAGCCGATCAGCGGCTCCCCGTCGAAACGCTCGATCTTCAGCGGTGCGATCAGCCCCTCCTCGGCGCACCTCGCGAATTCACCGAGCAGGCGGATCAGCTCGTCGCCGGAGAGATCGGGCTCGAGCCGAAGGATGCCCTTGCCGCCTTTTTCCAGGTAGAGCAGCGGCAGCCCTGAACGCAGCAGCACATATGAGCCGGGCGAACGGGCCGGCCGCCGCCGGTTCTCGAGCTTCGGCCACTTGAGGGTCGCGCCGTAGGGGTTCGCCGGATCGGTCGAAGCGAGCACGGTCAGCGATTCGTCGTCGAGGGGCTGGGATCGCAACCTCTCGACCGCGCCGGGCAGGGCAAACTGGGCGCCGCCGAGTCCTTCGATGAAGTAGCCGCGGCGGGCCGAGCCCAGGACCTCGAGGTTCGAGAGCTCGGGATAGAGCGTGGAGAAGCCGCCGGGGATGCCTTCGGCCAGAGCCATCTCGCGAGTCAGGATGCCGTGGCGCTCGAGCATCAGCTCAGCCTGCGCCCGGAAGCGCGGCCCGGCTGCCGGTGAGTTCACGAAGAGCGGCTCGGTCAGGGACCAGCGGCCCTGGACGGTCGGGCTGGCTGCGGCGCGGCGGCGGGCGAAGCGGCGACCCGCCTGAACCCGCGGCACCGCCCGCAGCCGGGGGGCGCGCAGCGGCGCGAACGAGTCGTTGGTGATCTCCCCGTTGAAGGCCAGGTCCCAGATCGCCGAGTGGAGCTCTTCGGCGGTGTGGTCGAGCTCGGCGACCAGGTCGAGCCAGAAGGCGGGTCCGCCGAGCAGGCGCTCGCGGATCGCGTCGTGGACCGGCCCCTCCGGCCGCTCCAGCTTGATGTTGGCCGGCGGCGGGCCGGCCAGGCGCACGTCTTCACGGAAGTAGAACGCGACCCGTCCGTCGGCCCGGCCGATCGCTCCGGCACCGATCCAGACGATCTCTCCGCTGGTGCAGAGCTCATCCAGCCAGGCCGGGCTGTAAGCACCGACCCGGCGCGGCAGCACGTCGCGCTCCCAGACCTTCGGGGTGAGGGCCACGCCCTGAAGCGGGACCAGGATCTCGCGCAGCCGGTCGGGGCCGGCCCCGGCGCGGCGGTAACGATCGACCCCCTGCCACGAAACGACGAAGCGCGCGTAGGTCGCGGCGTCGGCCGGCTCGACTTCCTGGCGGAGGTGGGCCAGGCTGGCCCGCCGGACCCGGCGGAGCACATCGGCCTCGCACCATTCGCGCTGGGTGCCGCCCGGCAGGATCTCGCCGCGCAGGACCACGCCGGCCGCTTCGAGCTGGGCCAGCGCCGGCGTCGGGTCGACCCCGTAACGGTCGTGCAGCTGGGCAGTCGGAAACGGGCCATGGGTCCGGGCGTAACGCGACACCAGCGTGACCATCGGCTCGTCGCGCTCCTCGAGGTAGCTGGCCGGCAGGCCGCCGGGCGGCGAGACACCGAGCGCGTCGCGATAGAGACCGGCGTCCTCGCCGGCGATGAAACGAGTCTCGCCGTTGATCCGAACCTCGGCCACCCGGCGCTCCTTGACCAGGTTCTCGAGCATCGACTTGGCCGACTTGCCTTCCTGAGTCCGGGCTTCGGCCTCTTCCAGGGTCAGGTCGCCGAGGCGACGCAGGATCTGCTGGAGACCGTCGCGGTCCGATGCCCGGCCGTTCCCGGTCAGGTGCTGGAGCGACTGCTCGACTTCAACCAGCGCATCAGGCTCAATCAGCTCGCGCAGCTCGTCCTGGCCGAGCAGTTCGCGCAGCAGCTCGCGGTCGAGGGAGAGCGCGGTCGCCTTGCGCTCGGCGTTCGGCGTGTCGCCCTCGTACATATAAGTGGCGACGTAGTCGAAGAGCAGGGACGAAGCGAATGGCGAGGCGGTCGGCGTCTCGACCTCGATCAGGGAGAGCTCGCGTGAATGGAGGCCGCGCAGCAGGGCGTCGAGGCCGGGCAGGTCGAAGACGTCCTGGAGGCACTCGCGGTAGGTCTCGAGGATCACCGGGAAACGCGGGAAGTCCTGGGCGACCTCGAGCAGGCTCTGCGACTTCAGCCGCTGCTGCCACAGCGGGGTGCGCTTGCCGGGGTAGGCCCGGGGAATCAGCAGGGAGCGAGCGGCATTCTCGCGAAACCGGGCACCGAAAAGCGCAGAAGTCCCGAGCTCGCGGACGACCAGGTCCTCGAGCTCGTCCGGCTCGATCATCACCAGGTCGGCCGAAGGCGGCTCGTCGGCGTCGGGCAGGTGGATCGCGATGCCGTCGTCGGAATAGATCGCGTCGGCCTCGAGCCCGTGTTCGTCGCGCAGCTTGCGGGCGATCGCCAGCCCCCAGGCCGAATGGACCCGGCCGCCATAGGGCGAGAGCACACAAAGGCGCCAGTCGCCGATCTCATCGCGGAACCGCTCGATCACGATCGAGGTGTCCGAAGGCACCACCCGGGTCGCGTCCTGCTGCTCCCGCAGGTAGGCCACGAGGTTCCTGGCCGCCATCGGATCGAGGTGATGGGTCTTCTCCAGTTCTTCGGGCTCGGCGTTGACCGCCTCGCGGGAGAAGGCGCCGATCGCCCGGCCGAGCTCGGCCGGGCGGCCGATGCCGTCGCCGCGCCAGAAGGGGATCGCCCCCGGCACGCCCGGCGCCGGGATCACGATCACGCGGTCACGGGTGATCTCCTGGATGCGCCAGCTCGAGGCGCCGAGCAGGAACACCTGGCCGGCACGCGCCTCGTAGACCATCTCCTCGTCGAGCTCGCCGACCCGGCGGCCATCCGGCAGGTGGACGCCGTAAAGGCCGCGGTCGGGAATCGTTCCGGCGTTGGTGACGACCAGCGATCGCGAACCCTTCCGCCCCTCGATCGTCGCCTCGGTCCGGTCCCAGACGATCCGGGGACGAAGTTCGGCAAAGCGGTCCGACGGGTAGCGGCCGTCGAGCATGTCGAGGACGTTCTCGAAGTTCTCCTCGGAGAGCTCGGCGAACGAAGCCGTCTGGGTCACGAGCTCGAAGGCGTCCTTCGTATTCCACTGGTCGAGCGCCGCCATCGAAACCAGGTGCTGGGCCAGCACGTCGAGCGGATTGACCGGGATCACCGTCTCCTCGATCTGGCCGTCGCGCATGCGCTGGGTGACCACGGCGCTCTCCAGCAGGTCGCCTCGGAACTTGGGGAAGATCCGGCCCTTGGAGGTCTCGCCCAGCCCGTGCCCGGCGCGGCCGATCCGCTGCAGCCCGCGGCTGACCGACTTCGGCGACTCGACCTGGATCACCAGGTCGACCGCGCCCATGTCGATGCCGAGCTCGAGCGACGAGGTCGCGACCAGACAGGGGATCTGGCCCGACTTGAGCTGCTCCTCGACCACGGTGCGTTCATCGTGGGACAGCGAACCGTGGTGGGCCTTGGCCAGAACCGGCCCGGCCTCTTCGTCTTCGGAGATCCGGGCCGTCTCGGTCGCGGTGGGATTGGGCGATTCTTCGGTCTCACCGTCTTCATCGAGCTCGTTCAGCCGTTGAGCAAGCCGTTCGGCGGCGCGGCGGTTGTTGACGAAGATGATGGTCGAGGTGTGTTCCTTCACCAGGGCCAGCAGTTCGGGGTAGATCGCCGGCCAGATCGAACGAGCGTGACCTTCACCGGGCCCGCCGACCGACTGGTCACTGACCACCGGATTGCTCATGTCCTTGACCGGCACCACGATTTCGAGGTCGAGCTTCTTGGGCTCGCCGGCATCGACGATCTCGCATTCCCGTTTCGGGCCGGCCAGGAACTTCGCAATGCGCTCCAGTGGCCGCTGGGTGGCCGAAAGTCCGATGCGCTGAACGCTTCTGAGCGCGATCGGGGAGCTATTTGCTCCCGAATCTTCGTCAGTGGCCCCGTTTTCTCCGTTTTCGCCTTCGATTCCGTGTTGGACCAGATGGTCCAGGCGCTCCAGGGTCAGGGCCAGATGGGCACCGCGCTTGGTTGCGGCCACCGCATGGATCTCGTCGACGATCACCGTCTCCACCGAGTGGAAGATCTCCCTTGCCCCCGAGGAAAGCATCAGGTAGAGCGATTCCGGGGTGGTGATCAGGATGTCGGGCGGGTTGCGGCGCATCCGGGCCCGTTCCGACTGCGGCGTGTCGCCGGTCCGCAGCGCGACCGAGATATCGGACCCGATGCCGCGCAGCGGTGCCTTCAGGTTGCGGTCGATGTCGTAAGAAAGTGCCTTCAGTGGCGAGACGTAGACCAGCTTCACTCCCGGAGCGCGATCCGGGCGCCGGGCGAGGCTGTCGATGCCCCAGAGGAAGCTGGCCAGGGTCTTGCCGGAGCCGGTCGGGGCGCAGATCAGCGTGTTCTTGCCGCCACTGATCGCTTTCCAGCCCTCGGCCTGGGCTCGCGTGGGCCCTTCGAAGGAGGCTTCGAACCAACGGCGAACCTCTGGAGTGAAGGGAGAAAGCGGATTCGGGGTCGCTTTTTTGGCCATTTCTAACCCCCGAACGCTACTCCTCGAAGGTTATGGCCTGCAACAAACGGGGTAGGGACTCAGACGATGGTTAAACCTGCATCCGTTCCGTCAATGACACCCGTACAAGGACAAGACCGGTCACTACGATAAAAAGTCTGTAGCGAGAGCGCACCTATTGCCCTAGCCGGTGGTTACAAGGTGTGAATACCTAGTCAGTTTCGTCCAGAACGGGCTCAAAAGGAAAGCTGAGTGAGCCGCACCCCCAGTCCCGACACTGATTCGAAAGCACCTTTCGAGGCGGGCAACGCGAGTCCTGATCCCGTTTCTCAGCACTCAACGCGCCCGAATTCCGCCGCCCAGCTTCGTCGTCTGAGGCGCTGGGCACTGGCTCTGGCCGACACGACGGGCATCGCGGGCAGCATCTTCGTCGCCTGGGAGATCGGCAAACTCACCGACGAGAACCTCTTCTGGGCCACGATGATCGTTCCACTCTGGATCTTCATCGCCAAGCTCTACAACCTCTACGACCGGGACGACCGCCGGATCCAGCACCGCACCGGGGAAGAAATTCCCTCCCTGCTGGCCACGGCAGCGATCACCGTCGTCGTTGCCAAGACCCTGACCGAGCTGCTGCCGATGCCGGTCTTCTCCAGCGCCGCGATGATCGTCATCGGCGGCGTCGCCGTGATGATCTCGATCGTCCTGCGCAGCATCGTGCGGAGCCTCTACCGAACGGTGGCCGACCCGGAGAAGACGATCATCGTCGGTTCCGGTTCCAAGGCGGCCCTGGTTGCGAAGCGCCTCACCCAGGAAGCCGGCAACGCGATCCAGCTGAGCGGCTTCGTGGCACCCTCGGCGAACGGTGAGCACAGCGGCCCGGCCGACCTCGGCGTCAAGTACTTCGGTGGGATCGAGAACCTCTCCGAGGTGGCCCAGGACCGGGAGATCAGCAGGGTCGTCATCGCTGACGACAGCCTCGACTCCCGGGCGATCGGCTCGATCATCAACGACTGCCGGGAATTCGGAGTCGCAGTCACACTCGTGCCCGCGAACCAGGAAGTGCTCGGCCCCGACACCGAGCTGAACCGCGTCGCCGAAGTGCCGATGCTGGACTTCCACTTCAGCATCCCCCCGCGCTCGACGCTGGCGATCAAGCGCGCCCTCGACTTCAGCGTCTCCGCGGCACTGCTCATGCTGACCTCGCCGATCCTGCTGCTCTCGGCCGTCATCATCAAGCTCGACTCGAAGGGCCCAGTGTTCTTCCGGCAGGTCCGGGTGGGCAAGAACGGCAAGCGCTTCACGATGTTCAAGCTGCGCACCATGGTTGCCGACGCCGAATCGCAGCTCGACGACCTGATCGACCTCGACGCGCTCGAAGAACCGATGTTCAAGATTCCGAACGACCCCCGGATCACCCGCTTCGGGCGATTCCTCAGGCGCTCGAGCATGGACGAGATCCCCCAGTTCATCAACGTCCTGAAAGGCGACATGTCGCTGGTCGGCCCCCGTCCCGAAGAAGAAGCGGTGGTCGCGCTCTACGACGAGCGCCAGCGCCAGCGCCTCAGCGTCAAGCCCGGCCTGACCGGCCCGATGCAGGTCGCGGGCCGCGGCAGCCTCAGCTTCGAAGAGCGGCTCGCTCTCGAGCGTGATTACCTCGACAACCTGACGATCGCCGGCGACATCTCGATCCTGGCCCGCACCCCCAGAGCCGTGATCCGCGGAGACGGCGCTTTCTAGAACCCCGCCGGGCGCCCGAGCCACTCCGGGTGCCATAGCCTGATCCCATGCCGCGGCCAGACCTCGAGGTAGTGATCGTCAGCCACGGGGCCGAAGGGCTGTTGCGGCGCTGTCTGGCCTCGCTCGAAGCCAATCCACCGACGCCGGGGATGAAGGTCACCGTGGTCGACAGCGGCAGTACCGATTCGACCCCCGACATGGTCGCCGCCGAATTTCCCGCCGTTGAGTTGATCCGGGAAAGCAACGTCGGGTTCTCGGCGGCCAACAACCTCGTGCTCCGTAAGACCGAGGCGCCGTTCGTCCTCCTGCTCAATCCCGACACCGAGGTCTACGAAGGTTCGCTCGACGCGGCACTTACGCGCCTCGAGGTTGATCCGGCGATCGGCATGGCCGGGGTCAAGCTGGTCACTCCCTCGGGCGAGCTCGACCACGCCTGCAAGCGCTCGTTCCCGACGCCCCTCGGCGCACTGGCCCACTTCAGCGGCATCGGCCGCAAGGAAAATGCCGGGTCTTCACTGTCCCAGTACCGGGCGACGGACCTCGGCGATGACGAGCCGGGCGAGATCGACGCGATCAACGGCGCCTTCATGATGGTCCGACGGGAGGCCATGACCGACGCCGGGCCGCTCGATGAGGGCTATTGGCTCTACATGGAGGACCTCGACTGGTGCCGCCGCTTCTGGCTGGCCGGTTGGAAGGTATTCTACGAGCCGGCCGGCACAGTCCTCCACATCAAGGGCGGCTCCAGTGGCAAGCGGCGCGGCTTCAGGCAGGAGGTCGCTTTCCATCGCGGCATGGGACGCTTCTACCGCCGCTTCGACGCGGAAAACAACCCGGCGATCCTCAACCTGGCCGTCTACTGCGGCATCACCCTGAAGCTGGCGCTGAGTCTGATGGTCACGCTCGCAACCGGACGCTGATCGTGGACCGCCCATATCCCCCGTATCGGCTCATGAACCGGGTGTCGGCGCTTCCCGGGAACGATGGAACCGTCGAAGGCACGTACGACTCGGTCGGCAGATCGACCAGCGAGTCGCTCCGACGCATGCTGCCGCCGGACTACGACTTCAGCGGACGAACTGTGCTCGACTTCGGCTGCGGCGCAGGCCGCACGCTCCGCCACTTCCACGAGGAGGCCGAAACCGCTGAGTTTCACGGCGTCGACATCGACCAGTCCAGCGTCAATTGGCTGAACGAAAACCTTTGTCCGCCGCTGCATGTCTCCCGCTGCGGAACCGAGCCCCCGCTTGATTTCGCGGACGGGAGCGTCGACCTCGCCTGGGCGATTTCGGTGTTCGCCCACCTCACTGATTCCTCCCCCGCCTGGCTGTTCGAGCTGCACCGCGTTCTGAAACCGGGCGGGCTGCTGATGGCGAGTTACATGGGGGAATGGAACTCGGAGTCGGTCGCCGGTGAACCCTGGGATCCGAACCGGATCGGCATGAATGTCCTGAGCCATGACCATCCCTGGGACGAAGGTGGACCGATGGTGCTGATGTCGGAATGGTGGATGAACGAACACTGGGGCCGCGCCTTCGAAATCGTGAGGATCGACCAGCGCGTCCACAACCAGACCTGGGTGCTGCTGCGGAAGAAGGACTTCTCGATCACCGTCGAAGAGCTGATGGCGCCGGGCGACGATCCCCGGGAATGGCGTGCCCTCGAACACAACATCCAGCAGCTTCGCCGCGAATCGGCCGAAATCTCTAATCGGTACAAAACCTCGCTCAGCTGGAGGGTGACGAGGCCCCTGCGGGCCATCAGGGCCTTGCTCCGACGGTCCTAGAAGGGGAGTTCAGCGGCGATGTCTGCCAGCAGCGGTGCTTCTACGTCCCTCTGGGAAAGCAGCGGCTCTTCAACCGGCCACTCGACTCCTACCTCGGAGTCGTTCCAACGGATTCCGGCTTCAGTGGCAGGGTCGTAGAGGCTCGACACGAGATAAGTGACGTCAGCCATGTCGGAGAGCACGGCAAAACCGTGGGCGAAGCCGACCGGGACGAAGAGCTGGCGGTGCTTCACGTCGTCGAGAACGTAACCCTCCCACTGGCCGTAGGTCGGTGAACCCTTACGCAGGTCGACCGCGGCGTCGAAGATCGCGCCGCGCGGGCAGCGCACCAGCTTGGCCTGGCCGGGTGAAGTCTGGAAATGGAGGCCGCGCAGCGTGCCCTTGCCGGAGCGGGAATGGTTGTGCTGGACGAACTCGGCGTCCACCCCCATCTCCTTCCACGCATCGGCGCTGAAGGTCTCGACGAAGAAGCCGCGCTCGTCTCCGTGGACGTCGGGCTCGACCAGGACGAGGCCGTCCAGTTTCGTCTCGATCTGGCGGGCCATCAGCCGGAGAGCTTGGTGCCGTACTGGCGCTCGTAGTACTCGCGGTACTCGCCGGAGCGCAGCGCGCCCCACCACTCCGGGTTGTCCCGGTACCAGTTGACGGTCCGCTCGATGCCCTCTTCGAAAGACACCTGCGCCTTCCAGCCCAGGCCCTTCGTCTTCTCCGAACCGAGCGAATAACGGAGGTCGTGGCCGAGCCGGTCATCGACGTGGGTGATCAAAGATTCGTCCTGGCCGGCCATCGCAAGGATCGTCTTCACGACCTCGATGTTGGTCTTCTCGTCCGGCCCGCCGACGTTGTAGACCTGTCCGGCTTCACCCTTGTCGAGAACGGTGTCGATCGCGCTGCAGAAGTCCCGGACGAAAAGCCAGTTGCGGACCTGCAGCCCGTTGCCGTAGACCGGGATCGGATCGCCGTGGAGCGCGTTCAGCACGACCAGCGGAATCAGCTTCTCCGGGTGCTGGTTGGGCCCATAGTTGTTCGAGGCGCGAACGATCAGGCTGTCGGCGCCATAGGTGTGGTTGAAGGCGGAGACGATCATGTCGCCGCCGGCCTTTGAGGCCGAGTACGGCGACGAAGGGTCGATCGGCGAGCTTTCGGTGAACGAGCCCTCTTCGATCGAGCCGTAGACCTCGTCGGTGGATATCTGGAGGTGGCGGATGCCGGCGTCACGGGCCGCTTCGAGCAGGACGTAGGTGCCGAACACGTCGGTCGTGATGAATTCCCCGGGTGCCTCGATCGAGCGGTCGACGTGCGATTCGGCCGCGAAGTTGACGATCGCGTCGCAACCGTCGACCGTCCGGCGCGCGGTCTCGCGGTCGCAGATGTCGGCCTCGACCAGCGAGAACCGGTCCTCCGGCAAGCCTTCGAGATTCTCCAGTCGCCCGGCGTAGGTCATCTTGTCGAGCACGACGATTTCATCGTCCGGATGACGCTCGAGGTGGTGGTGAACGAAGTTGGAACCGATGAATCCGGCGCCGCCGGTGACGAGGAGCTTCACTTTCCGCTTTCTGTTTCGGAGCTCTCTTCGGAGTTCGCAATTGACTGCTGCTGCGCGAGATAGCTCGCCAGACCATCCTGCCACGAGGGCAGCAGGATCGCGTGCTCGTTGGCGCTGACCAGGACCGAGCGGGCGGGCCGCGGCGCCTTCGCCCCGAACATCTCGGTTGTTGCCGAGAGGGTCACGACGTCCATCTCCGAGAGCCTGAAGATCTCCTTGGCGAACTCGTACCACGAGCAGCTGCCGGCAGCGGCCATGTGGTGGGTGCCGTACTCGTCCGAGTCGAGCAGGCGGACCAGGCCGTAAGCGAGGTGCCAGGTGTAGGTCGGCGAGCCGACCTGATCGTGGACGACGAGCACCTGGCCCTGGTTCTCACCGAGCCGGATCATCGTGTTGACGAAGTTGGGACCGTTGATCCCGAACAGCCACGATGAGCGCACGATCGAGGAGCGCCGGTTGGCGGTCGCGGTGGCGACCTCTCCGGCAAGCTTCGACTGGCCGTAGACCGAAATCGGGCCGGTCTGGTCACTTTCTATGTAATCCGCGCCCTTTTCGCCGTCGAAGACGTAGTCGCTGGAGACGTAGATGATCTTGGCGCCGACGGCAGCGGCCGCGGCGGCCGCGTTGCCGGCGCCCGTGCCGTTGACCAGCTGCGCCACTTCGGGGTCGTCCTCGGCCCCGTCGACGTCGGTCCACGCGGCGCAGTTGATGACCGCGTCGGGGCGGTCGAGCTCGAATCGGCGGCGCAGTGCTTCGGGGTCGGTGATGTCGAGCCCGGTGTGGCCGAAGCCGCGCACTTCGTGGCCCGCGTCGGCCGCCGCCCGCATCACGTCCGAGCCGAGCATGCCCCGTGCCCCGAGGACCAGCACCTTCATCAGACTATCTCGATCTCGGAGCGGTCCCCGACCAGCAGGCGCAGCGTCCGCGGCGGGCCGTCGCTGCGGGTCACCCGCACGTCTCGACCCAGCAGGCTGGCTTCCATGCGTGTGCCCAGGTCTTCCACCATCGCGCCGGCCAGGAGGATCGAATGCTCGACCTCCGAGCGGCGCACGACGACGTTCGCGCCGATCGAGGTATACGGCCCGATGTAAGAGTCTTCGACCACGGCACCGGCCGCGATCACGGCGGGTCCGCGCACGACCGAGCCGCGCAGCACGGCTCCTTCCTCAAGGATCACCCGGCCTTCGACCTTGGAGTTGTCGAGCTCGCCGTCGATCCGGGTCTCGATCTCCTCGAGCACGAGCCGGTTCGCGTCAAGCATGTCGGCCAGCTGGCCGGTGTCCTTCCACCAGCCCTTGACCACTTCCGACCGGACCTCGCGGCCGTCTTCGATCAGGGACTGGATCGCTTCGGTGATCTCGAGCTCGCCGCGCCACGAAGGGCTCAGCGCGCGGGCTGCTTCCATGATCGCCGGAGAAAAGAGGTAGACCCCGACCAAGGCCATGTTCGAGGGCGGGTCCTCCGGCTTCTCGACCAGGCCGACGACGCGGTCGCCGTCCAGCTCGGCCACGCCGTATGAGCTCGGATCATCGACGGCGGTCAACAGGATGATCGCTTCCGGCGAGTCTTCGCGGAAGGACTCGACCAGTCCGGAAATGCCGTTCCTCAGGAGGTTGTCGCCGAGATACATGACGAAGGACGAGCCGCCGAGGAACTCTTCCGCGGTGAGCACGGCGTGGGCCAGCCCGGCGGGCTCGGCCTGCTCGATGTAGGTGACCTTCGCGCCGAAGGCGGAACCGTCGCCGACCGCCGACCGGATCTCGTCCCCGGTCACCGGGGCGATGATGATGCCGATGTCGGTGACTCCGGCATCGACCAGGGCTTCGATCCCGTAAAAGAGCACTGGCTTGTTGGCCACGGGGACCAGTTGCTTGGCGGAGGTATGCGTAATGGGACGCAAGCGGGTGCCTGCCCCTCCAGACAGGATCAGTCCCTTGAGGTCTTCCATCGGGCAAAGGCTATAGACATAGGATCGGTCGATGGTCCCCACCGCTTACATACCGACGCTCGACGGGCGGGACCGCCTGCGCTCGGCGCTGGAAAGCCTGCGCGGGCAGACTGCCCCCTGCGAAGTCGTGGTGGTCGACAACGGCTCCTCGGACGGCTCCCAGGCGATGGTCAAGGCCGATTTCCCGGAGTACATGTTGATCGAACTCGGTCAGAACCTCGGTTTCGGGCGAGCGCTGAACGAGGCGATCAGCGATGCCGGCGAGGGCCCGATCCTGCTGATGAACAACGACGTGGTACTCGAGCCGGAATTCGTGGCGGAAATCCTCGCGACCGCCGAAGCGACCAGGGCCGAGATGGTGGCGAGCGTCCTGCTCCGGGCTGACACGCCGGGCCTGATCGATTCAGCCGGCATCGTCGCCGACGACGAGACCCTGATGGCCTTCGATTTCCTCGAGGGCCAGCCGGTCGCCGCCGCCGACCAGGCCGAGGCCCCACTCGGCCCGAGTGGCGGCGCGGCACTCTACGACCGGGGCGCCTTCGAGAGCGTCGGCGGATTCGACCAGCAGATCTTCGCCTATTACGAGGACCTGGACCTCGCCCTGAGAATGCGTGTCGCCGGTGCCACCTGTGCCCTCTCGAGCCGGGCACGCGGAGTTCACGCCCGCTCGACCACCCTCGGCTCGCGTTCCCCGCAGAAGTACGGGATCACCGGCTGGAGCCGCGGCTACCTGATCCGGCGGTACGGGGTGATGAGGTCCTTCTCCGGATGCGCCCGCACGGTTTTCTTCGAAGGATTCGTCTGCGCCGGACAACTGGTCCTCGAACGTACGGCGGCCGGGATCCGTGGGCGGCTCCGCGGCTGGCGCGCCGCCCGTCGCATGGAGACCCGTCAGCTGCCGTCCGCAGGACTGGCCAGGATTTCAGCCAGGACTGCCATACGGGAGCGCCTCCACCGGCTGCTCTGACCCGGCCGGCTCGGGTTCGGTGATCGAATCGAGCGCCTCGCGGATCGCCGCTGACCAGGGCCGATCCGCCCGCCGGAGTTCCTCGTGCCGCTGCCTGGCCGCCCGGGCCAGTTCATTGCGGCGGCCGGGATCGGAGACCACTGCATCGATCAGACGCGCCAGTGCGTCGGCGTCACCCGGAGTGAAGTAGAGGGCCGCATCCCCGCCGATCTCCCGATGAGGCGGGATATCACTGGCGACCGTCGGCAGGCCGGCCGCGAGCGACTCGGAGACCGAGAGGCCGTACCCCTCGTAGCTCGAGGCGCTGATCGTGCCGATGCTCCGGCCGTAGAGGTCACGCAGTTCTTCGTCCGATATCCAGCCGGTCATCACGAACCTGCCGTCGATGCCGGGATCCGCGGCCAGCTTCTTCACTTCTTCGGCGTAACCGGAGTCGCCTTCGGCATCACCGACGCAGTTGACCTTCGCCGCAACGCCTTGGGATCGCTGCGGCCCGATCGCGTCGATCACGGTTTCGATTCCCTTGTAGCTGCGCAGCGCACCGACCAGTAGGAAGGCGGGCTCGCTGCTTTCGATGGTCTCGAAAGGTACCGGTTCGATTCCGGCCGGCCGTTCGGAGACGATCGACACCGGGCAGCCGGGTCGCAGGTTCTCGGTGAGTTCCGACTTCGAGAACTCGGAGATGGTGAGGATGTGGCTGGCCCGCCGGGCTCCGATCGTCATCACCTTCTTGTAGTAAGCCGCCTCGAGACCCACCTGGGCCGTTTCGGGGGCGACGATACGCCGGACATCGTGAATCACGAAGAGCAGCTGTGCGCGGCCCCAGAACGGCGCCTGGTCCCCGGGGCAGACCAGGAGGGTCGACGCACTCATGAAGAATGGTGCGATCAGCTGCTGGTAGAGGATGCGCAGCACGCGAGGCCGGCTGGACCGCAGCGGCGCCTTGAACGTGGTGCCCTCGGGGAAGACCGAGAGCATTTCCTCGACGACGTCTTTGGCACACCGGACCTCGATCGGCAGCGGAAGCGGGTCCCGCTTCAGGCTCTCGCCGATCTCGGCCACCCTTCGGCCGATCCCGGAGAACCGGGGGGCCACCTGGAGCGCATCGATGATGATCTTCCTGATCGGTGGTTCGCCGCGCAGCCCGAGGGCCCGCGAGAAGATGACCAGCGGCAGGACCCAGCCGGCCACGAACACCAGCGCATTCGCGATGTCGCCACGGATCAACTCGAACATGACCCAGAAAATGGTTGCGGTCACGATCGGCTCGACCAGGGGCGGCGCCCGTTGCGAGATTCTCCGGTCGCAGAACACCACGAACCCTCCAAGCAGGGCGAGGATGATGATGGCCCCGGCCGGACCGAAATCGTAGTCCGCCTCGGCAACGAGCGGCGTCGCGAACGAGACGTTCTGGGCGGCGGCGCCGGGGAACGCCTGCTCGGTGAATTCCGTAGCGAAGCCCTGGCTCTTGTCCGGCATTATCGATCTCGGTATGGGTTTCGCGAGCAGGTCAATGAACGAATTCCTGATCTCGAACTCGTCGCGATTCTGCTCGATCAGGACGGTCCAGTTGAAACTCGCGATCTGGCTCGAATAGAGGTCGCGCCACTGATCGGGCTGGACCCTTTCGATGAACCCGTCGGCGGTGAACTTGTTGGTGCCACTGATCTCGTTGCGAGCCGCCTGGGTCAGGCCGATGAAGATGACGCCCACGATCACCAGGAACGCGGTCATCCGCAGTCCGATCACCCGATTGCCGATCAGGACGGCGAGCAGCATAACCGCCAAGGCGATCAGGAAGCCACGCTGACCGGTCGGGATCAGCAGCGCCACGAACAGGAAGGCCCCGATCGCCGGTGCTACGTATTCGCGCCGCTCAGCGGATCTCGCGATCATCCCCTGCACCCACAGGGCGAAGCCGGGCACGGCGAAGGTCGCGAACAACAGCAGGTAGGTGCCGCCGATCCAGAACGACTTGAAGCTCTGGAACAGGTTTTCGACGGGGAACTGGGTCAGAAGGAATCTGAGCAGGGCCCCGGCGACGCCGATGAACCCGAAGATCACCAGGATCTTGCCGATCCGTTCAATCTGGGCCGGTCTCCGCTCCCTCCTCGCCGGCGGGGCGCTCAGCATCACCGCCGCAAGCAGAGCCGCCGCCATCGCGGCCAGGCCGGCGAGACCGGTGACCATCGACGCGTACTGGAATCCTTCGTCGTTGGCCACGGCGTCGAATCCCACCCCCGGGATCGACGAAACGAGGTCCTTCTTGCTGAGGGTCAAGGCCCGGGCGCTCGACGTCTCGGCCGACTCCGGCACCGCGACGACGGCGGACAACCCGCAGAAGACGACCAGGATGATCGCCAGGATGGCCGGGATCGCGAATCGCCGGCTCGTGCCGATCAGCGAGCCGGCGATCAGGCCGAATCCACCAGCCAGCATCCATCCGCGAACGATTGACTCCAGCCAGTCACCGGCGAGCGCCGCCGTGAGCACCGCGAGGGCGCCGAGGATTCCCGCGACGACACGCGGGTAGCTGACGACGACACGATCTTCACTCATGCGTAATCGCGCGTTCCAGGCATCCGCCCACCTCGCCGGCGGGGTTCTTGCTCGTCAGTTGTCCCATCTTCTTCCGACCTGATGAAACCAAGTCTTGCCGAGCGGCGCTTTCGGTGTCGAGTAGCCGTTCCAGCGCGGCCGACAGCTGGGAGGAGTCACCGGCGCCGACCCGCCACTCGGGCGGCCAGACATCGCAGAGACCGTCGACCGAACTCGCCACACCCGGAACCCCGAGGGTCAGTGCCTCGAGCGCGATCAAAGGAAGTCCCTCGAAGCGCGACGGGATCACGACCAGGTCGATCGCCGACAGGAAGTCGGCAATTTCCACCTGGCCGAGAAGCCGGAAACTGTCCTCAAGGCCGGCGGCCTCGATCTGCCGTTCGATGACCTTCCGGTCCTGGCCTTCGCCGGCGATGGCGAAGAGCAGCTCGGGACGGCGGGCGACCAGCCCGGCCGCGGCCTCGACCAGCGTGTCCTGCCCTTTCTGGCGAATGGTGAGCCGGCCGGCCATGCCGATCACCGGGCGGTCCATCGGCAGGCCGAGGCGCTCCCGCGCGATATCGCGGTCTACGCCCACGAGTTCGGGCCTCGGCAGGTGGACGACGTTTAGCTCGGTGCCTTTCGGCAACCATTGCCGGGGGTACTCGCGCTCGGCCTCAGGTGAAAGCAGGCAGACCGAGTCGAGCCGCGAAACCGCCCGTCGCGCAAGGCGCTCGCGCAGCCGCCCCAGGCGGAATCCGAGATCACCCATGGTTCCGCTGACATGCATGAAACCGACGATCGGCGGCGCGGAGCCGCGTCTGGCCAGCAGCGGGGTCGCGCCGTATTCGCCGCTCGGCAGGTTGAGCAGGATCACGTCGGGAGCGGCTTCTTCGAGCACGCGGCGGACCGCCCGGACCCGCCGCGGGTCGTAAAGGTCGAATGCCGCCAGCCGCGGTTGCTGAGCCGGCACCGGCAGCGCCGATTCGACTCCGGCCGCGGCGGTCAGGCGCCCGGTCAGCTTGTGGTTCTCCGCCGGCGAAGCGACGACCAGCTCGAAATCCCCGCACGCACGCAGGCCCTCGACAACGTCGCAGAGGACCGACTCGGCACCCGAGAAGATCGCACTGTCGGCGTACACGAGGACCCTGGTCGACCCTGGAGTTCTTCCGGCCACGCGCACATCATGGCAATCGGTCCCGTTCGGGTGTGATTCAGCCCCGGCAAGGGTGGCATATGCTCGACCGTCAGTGTTCCGCGATACCGCCCGAAATCCCCCGGTTTTGCCGGACATCCCGACCCGGTCCGGGACTTGACCGACTCACCGCTCGATTCACCACCGGACCCGGTACCGGTAGCCACCGACGCGGGTGTCGAGCTGAAGTCCCAGGCGGTCCGGGGTGCGGCTCTGCTCAGCGTCCGCCAGATCCTGGTCGGAGTGGTCACGGTCGGTGGCATCATCGCTCTGCCATTGCTGCTCTCCCCGGCCGAGTTCTCGCTCTACGGCTACGTCAACACCGTGATCCTCGTCGGCGCGGCCCTCGGTGACCTCGGCCTCGCCGCGCACATCATGAAAAACCAGATGTCCGGCCGCGACCTCGGCCGGAGCCTGGCTATGCAGCTGGCGTTCTGGGGAGGCCTCTGCCTGATTCTGCTGGCGGTCTCCGCGACCCTGAACCCGTTCGGCTTCTCGATGCTGACCAACTCGCTCCTGCTGTTCGGCCTGTTCCTGTTCGCACTCCAGGCCCTGCCGACGGCGTTGCTCGAGAAAGAACTTCGTTTCAAGCGGATCTCCGCGATCGAGATCGTCCAGCGGATCGTGCTGATCTCGATCGCGATCACCCTGGCCGCCGTCAATCCGTCGGAGTGGTCGATCCCCTTGGCGGCGGCAGTCGCCGCGTTGATCGGATACCCGGCGGTCCTCAAAGCTTCCGCCTGGCGCTGGCGACCGCGGCTCGGCGGCGGCGAACCTCTGTTCAAGGGCTTCTCATCCCAGTGGTGGCAGGTGAGAATCGTCAACCAAGCGGCTTATGCCGCGTATCCGCTGCTCGGTGGGCTGCTGTACACGGCCCACGAAGTCGGCCTGATCGTCTGGGCCATCGCGATCACCTCGATCCCGGCTTATTTCGCACCGATGGTCGCCCGGGCGACTTTCCCCACCCTTGCGCGTGCCGAAGACAAGGAGCGGGCCGAGATCTACAGCTCCCTGTTCCGCGGTCTCCTGCTGATCGGCATGCCCCTGGTCGCGGGGCTGCTCGTTTCGGCCGGAGCCATCACCGAACACATCTTCGGTCCGGAGTGGACCGGCGGCATCACCCTGCTGCGGCTCGAGTCCGTGACCACGGCCATCGGGATCGCGACATCTTCGATCGTGCCGTTCCTGTTCCTGAGCTGTCCGCCTTCAACAGTCCGGTGGATCTGTGTCAGCTCGCTGGGCGCGATCATCGTCTTCTCGATCGCGCTGACCCCTTGGTTCTCGTTCCTCTCGATCTCTATCGCCACGATCATCGCCGTATCGGTCCAGCTGGTCCTCTTTGACCACCTGCTGCGGCGCGATCTCTCCTACAGCCCGCTCCGCGACATGGCCCCGGCGATCGCCGGCCTGGTGGTCGGAGTCGCGGCCGGGCTGCCGATCGTGCTGGCCAGCGATTCACTCTTGGCCGGTATCGCCGGCGGGATCCTGGCCGCGGTGATCCAGATCGCGGTGACCTTCCTGCTGAAGGGCGGCGTCGATGTGAGGGAAGTCCTGAACCGCCGCGGGGGTGGCCCGGTCCAAGCCAGGAACTAGGCGGGCGGAGTCCCGGGCTTGACCGCGGTCACCAGATAGTTCGCGCTCAGCGATCCGCCCCCGGGCACCCGGGCCCGCGGGGGAAACCGGGCGTCGAGCCACTTCGAAGTGGAATTGAGGACGCGGAGCATCGCCCTGCGAACCAGGTCGATCCCCAGCCTCTGACCGAATTCGTCCACATACTGGGCGACGATGTAGCCGAGACATGCGACCACGTTGCCCTGCTCCTGGATCCGGAGCTCGGACCACTCCCCGGTCTGCCGGAAGATGCGCATCAGGCCGGAGTGGGTCCAGCGCCAGTAGTCCCGGTCACTCCCGGGCGGATCAGGGTGGTAGAGGAACACCCCGTGGGTCGAGACGAAGGTCACGCCTCCCGGGGCCAGGACCCGCCGGATCTCGGCAAGCGCCGTGGCCGGTTCGTCGACGTGTTCCAGCACCTGGGTGCAGAGAACGACGTCGAAGGCGGCGTCTTCGAAAGGAAGATCTTCGGCAACACCGATCTTGTCGACCTGGGGACCGTCGACCGCGTCGACGCCGATGTAACTGGCGGCGCGATCAGCCAGTAGAGGCAGGTACGGCTTGTTGCCGCAGCCGACGTCGAGGACGCGCAGGCCCGACCGGCCGCCAAGCGCCTGCTCGATGCCGGCCTCGAGGGCGTCGGCCAATGATCCCAGGGCTAGGTAGTGGCGGTCGGAGCGCCCCGGCCGCCGTCGCTCCGCTTCAGGCCATCGGGCGAGTGCCGCGGCGTCCGGGATCGCGCCCGGTTGCTGCTCAGTAGGTGCCGGCAAGTTTCCGATGATCCCAGCTGGCCGTGTTCACGGGCTTGAACTGCATGACCACCCGCTTGGAGATCTGGGAAGCGAAGACCTCGGCGGCGCCGTCACCATCTACCCCGGTCTCCTTCGAATACCTGACACCGAGTTCACGCGCGAAGCTGGTGACCGTCTCGGTGTCGTTATGGAGCACGGCCTCGGCCTCGAACATGACCCCGCGCAGCTCGGCGTAGGCGTCGCCGGTCTCGATCAGGATCGTCGCGCGGTTGTCACGTTCGAGGTTCCTGACCTTCTGCGACTTGGCGTAGGTCCAGGCCCAGGTTTCACCGTTCCGGGGCAGGTACCACAGTGGCATCGAGTGGGGCCATCCTCGAACCCCGTTGGTGGTCGCGATCATGACCCGCTGCTCGTCGAGGAAACCGATGATCTCCTCGTCGGTCAGCTGGATCAGTTCGCGGCGGCTCATCGCGGCATCCGGGTCAACCGGAAAAGCCGCCGGTGAGCCTGGTGAAAGCCTTCCAGGCCTGTTTCGGCTTCAGCGGCGTCACGACGCCTGCTTTCGGCTTGACGTACTTGAACAGGCCCGTCGTGTAGCAGAAGCTGCAGTTCTTGCCGTTCGGGTCGCTGTCCTTCCACGTGTACCAGTACACGCTCTTGACCTTGTACTGCTTGCGCGCCTTGATCAGGTAGCTGAGAGCCGATGTGAGCTGAGCTGCCTGCTTGGCCTGGCTGCCCTTGAGGAAAGCGTTCGTGGCCTTCCCTGAGCCCCAGCCGATCTCGGTGATCGCCATCGGCTTCTTGCGATAGCCGGCCTTGACCACCGCCTTGCGAAAGTCCCTGATCACGAGTTTGAGCTGCTCGGAGTCCGCGGTGTACGGGTGCAGTGCCACCTGGTCGAACTGGCGCGGCTTGACGTACTTCGAGAACTGCTTGATGAACTTGGTCGCCTTCACGGCCTTTTTCGGCGGCCCCTTGGGACGGCCGAACAGCCCGGAGAGCATGATGTCGGCCTCCGGGTCGTTGGCCCGCACCACCGGCGAGGCGGCATTGACCATGCGGGCGTAGTTCCTGGCGGAGACGGGGAACGCGAAGTAGTGGAAGTTGACTTCGTTCCAGAGCTGCCACGCCTTCGGCGGGTACTTCTCGGTGTATTGCTGGCCGGGTTCGTCCCAGAAGGTTCCGTTGTTGCCGTAACGCTGGACCGCGGACTCGACGAAGTGCGCCCAGGCGGCAATCTCACTCTTGGTCTTCGGCAGGGCTGTCGTGCGCTTCGCGAGCCACGGCGGGGTCGCGTAGAGAACCGGCAGGACCGAAATACCGTTGGCTGCCGCCGAAGTGAAAGCGGCGTCGTAGCTGCCCCATTCGAAGGTGCTGGAGTTGTCGGGCTGGACGAGCGCCCAGGAGACCGGCACCTTGATCGAGCGGACGCCGCCCTGGCTCATACGCTGTGTCTCGGCTACAGGAGTACCTTCCTGCGGGGCGATGTTGAGGAACCCCGGAGGCGCTTTGGGACTCGGGGCTGCGGTCGTACCACCCGCACCGAAGGCCAGCGCCCCGATCAGAATCACTCCCATCAGGGCAAGTGGAACCGTCGGCCGGGGGAACCGGCCGCCCTGATCGAAGTCGCGCCGACGGTCGAGCGCCACCTTGGCACCGAAAGCACCGACAATCAATACGATTACTCCGATCAGCAGAAGCGGGAACTGGCTGGATGTACCGTCATCGCTGGAACTGCCCACCGAAGCCTCGGCGTCATCGTCGTCGCTAGCTTTGACGATCGGGTCATATTTGTACTGGACCTCAGCCGGTGCTTTGGCCGCATTGGTTACCGGGCTGAACGCCATAACGACGAACAACGATATAAACAGGACAACCAGGTAAGGCTTGACATTCTTCACTAAAAGTTCGGTCTCTCTCCGATTCGGGATGACTTCGGCTTGAAAAAGCGGGCTTTCGATCTGGCGAGCAGTGTTGAGCCGAAACACGTTGTAACGGCCTCCGTTGCGGTTACGATCGCCGTGCTCGCCCTGTCTTACGGGGGGTACGGTACCGATACTCTCGCGCTTCTGTCGGTCACCTGCTGGACCGTGATTCTGGTCGGACTCGGCTTCGGATTCCTGCCACGTACCCGGCTGACCACTCCCTCATGGGTCCTGCTCGGTCTCATCGCCGCGTTGACGGCCTGGACGGTCCTCGCCATCAGCTGGTCGAACGACGCCGGTCTCGCCTACATCCGCGCGATCCAGGTGGCCACGGCCTTCGGCATCGCCGCAGTCGTGATCCTCGCTTCCAGGCCGGGTGAAGGGCGGGCCTGGATTTCAGGTCTGACCATCGGATTCGGCGTGATCATTGCCCTTGCGGCGATGAGCCGGTTCGTACCCGTGATCGGCACCGACGCGGAGCTGACGAACCAGCTCGGACCGATCATGGGTGGTCGCCTGTCGTGGCCGCTCGGCTACTGGAACGCCCTCGGACTGGTCACCGCGATGTTCCTGGTGCTCAGCCTCTGGCACTCGGGCCTGGCCCGGCGGGATCGCGTCCGCGACGTCGCCACCGCGTGCCTGCCGCTGGCCGCGCTGCTGCTCTACCTCTGTTCGTCG
>JAENWT010000030.1 GCA_016650125.1 Thermoleophilia bacterium | reverse complement strand
GCACCCTGCATGGCCTGCGAACACGGCTGGTCAGCCGCTTCGTTGCCCTGGCCGCGGCGATCGCCCTAAACCATCAACTCGGCCTGCCACCGAGAGCGCTGGCTCAATACGTGGGCTGAGTTCGTGGAACTAGTCATCTAGACGAATCAATTCAGATCGGACCACTCGATTCCGAGGGAGACGTCGACCAAGCGCAGACCGACGCCATTGCTCAAGGAGGAGTCTCGAACCAGGAGGCGACTGTGCTTCGTTACCTTGTGAATTTTGAACTCTCTCTTGACGGTGATGTTGACAACTACCCGAAAACGGTTCAGCGCCTTTTGAAATCATCCCTGGTTGAGGAGCATGGGGCGGGACTCACCCTACACCCAGCAATTGATGAATTGTTCTCAATGTCTCATTGGGTGCGGACATCATTCGAAGCAGTCACATGACTTCAATTCGAGACAACTGAGTTCGGAGATTCGAGCCGTGCAATTCGTCGGAGGCCCTGTTTGCCCAACCGCCGCCGGTTGCCAAGAAATCAACGCCTGCGGAAGTGAAGGGTTTTGCCGATCTTGGTGCCCGCAAAGCGCCAGCTCACGCTGTATCGACCTGGGAATTCAAAGTCAAAATGTCGCGAGAGCGTGACCCGACTCAGGTAGATCCCGTGGGCCTTCGATCGAAGGCGAAACTTCTCGCAAAAACGATGGCCGGTCGCCGGCGGGTCCTGGACGCAAAGCTGAATCTTGCCCCGGAACGAAAACGTCGAGAGTTGGGCTTTCACACGGCCATCGTCTCGGACCAGCTCTTGACAGAAGTCGCTAGTCGGAGAGCAATACGAATCGAGCTGCCCTGATCCAGCGTTGGCCGAGGTCGCACCGAAGAGCATCGACAAGGCGGTGAGCGAGGCAGCGAGGTATTTCATCCCTTGAGGTTAGTTCAAGCTCAACGCGTAATGAGGTTGGTCTACCAGAGCCACGACCGTCGTGCCTGGAACAGCTATGTTGGCATCTGCTCATACTCGGGCGCAACTAACGCAGGGGGAAGAGGGTTCCAACGACATGACTAAGGAACGAAATCGATACTTCGCAGCAAGCGGCCGCTTATTGCTTCTCATGTCCGCACTTGTCGTCTTCGGACTCTCGCTTTATGGGACAGCGTCAGCTGCGCTGAAGCCGGTACCCCCAGCAACCCAGGGGCTCATCGCCAGTCCTGGCTCGGCGACTGACGACCTCGATGCCCGTATCGCCTCGGACGGCAAGCACCTGTGGTTCGCCAAGACTTTTCAGGACAAGAAGTTCGAAGTTTTCACTCAAGCATTTGAGCTGAGGAACGGTAAATGGAAGTCGATTAGTGGTCGCTTGCCAAGTTCGAATGCTGCAGGCGTCCAGTTCGTTGCTGTTCGGAACTCGAAAAGCACATCCACTCCCTGCATGTCGTATTCAAACCGTAAGGACAAGCCTCGGGTTCGCTGCTACCAGGGGTCCCGCTGGCATTCCAAGTCCTTGCCGAGGCTAGCTTCGTTCAGCTTCACCGGAATGAACGCGACGGGCAGGACGGCAACGGGCTTGATGGGGAACTGGGTTGACGGTGTGACCACGATCCAGATCGTCAAGTTGAAGGGCGACCGTTTCGTGACATCAGGTCCCGCTTTCCGAATCAAGGGGCAATACGTCTGGGGGCTTGGTCAGACGACCTCCGATGCGAAGTCCGGCAAGGTCGATGTGGGACTCGCTGACCTGACTCCTTACGGCGACGACCATTGGCTGGTGGCCACCCTCAGGGAAGGTCGGTGGAGCCAGACCAAGAAACTGACGACTGGCAGCGGCTCCCATATCTCTGGCCCGGTTCGCACTGGCAAGTCTCTGGTTATCCCAGTGAACGACTCGACTACTGAGAAGTTCTGGTCGATGACGGCGTTCAGCTACTCCGCCAAGAAATGGTCACAGATCGGTGCCGATCCATTCAGCAACGGCCTCGGTAGCGCCCAGGGTGGCACCTATGCCGTGGGCACTGATGTGTGGGCCATCTGGAACGAGAACGATTTCAGCAACGTGGGAACCTTCGGAGATCCTGGTCCGTCCTGGACGTTCGCCGCTCGCCTGAACTCCAAAGGCACCGCATTCGGTAAACCGATCAAACTTTGGCACGGGGACGCGAGCTTCCCCGGATCCGTCCAAGCGGTCGAGTACCGAGGCCACCCGGTATTCCTGTACTCCCGTCAGTTCAAGCCGTACATGGGGCAAGAAACGGTGGACCTTTCGCACCGATGAGGAACGTTAAGTAGGCCGACGACTGATCACCGGAATGCCGTAGACGCGGTTGGGGAACAGCTGCTTACTGGGTCAGGGTGCCTCCTGACGGGCCGACGGTTGCGTATGCGGCGACGGCGCAGGAGTAAATCGTTCCATCGGCCGCCGGCTTGGCCGCAACGGTGATCAGGGTCGGCCTGACTTCCGCTTCTGCGAATGGCGCGATGCTCCAGGTTTGGAAGTCGACCCTCGACAACGGCGGGGTGGCGAACTCATGGCCGGGCTGAAACTGCCCGGCGAGGGTGTGTTGCTTCGAAGCCACAACGATGTCTGCGGACGCGGACCTCGGCGTTGACCTGAACGAGATGGTCGCGAGATCCTTGGAGCACTTTGCCCGCAGTTGTCCCGTCGGCATTCGAAGAAGCGTAACGGAGCTGCCACTAGAGATCTGAGCATCTCCTGCAAAGTTTTGGGATGGGTCCCCAGGTTGGGCTGGGTTCCCCGCCGGAGGGGTCGGAGAGGGGGTTGTAGCGGTCTCCGAATCGCCACATCCGGTCAGCGCGAGTAGGCCGCAGCATGTAGAGAGACCAAGAAGTCGAAGTCGTTTGTTCATACAACGGCTACGGATCAGGGTGGACCGCAGGTCCCTTCGTGACAGCTTAATCTGCGTTCAAAGGACCTCTGGGCAAGGTTCCTCCGTATTACCCGTGTGGAACTTGCGACGCCAGGGTGCGATCTTAGGGAGGTGGAAGGAATCGAATGGATGGCGATTCGGGGGAAGCGCCAAGGCGAGCGCGAACAAGTCGTGCCTGAGCGGCAGTGGGTAGACGAGGCCAAGAACGGTTCCGAAGTGGCGATGGAGCAGCTCTTTCGTGCTTACTGGCCCGGCGCACAACGAGCGGCCTATCTAGTTGTCAGGGATTGGGCCGCGGCTGAGGACATCGCGCAGGAGTCATTTATGGCGGCCATTCGGTCGCTCGATCGGTTTGACCGGAAGCGCCCTTTCGGACCCTGGTTCCATCGCATCGTTGTCAACCGTTCTATCGATTGGTCACGCGCCCGCCAAAGCCGGCGCGAGGTAGGCGACGTGAGCCATGATTCGAAGCAGGCAACGGTGGAATTCAGCGATCCCGACCCGATCGCCAGGAAGCAGCTGCTCGCAGCTCTCGGCGATCTGACCCCTGAGCACCGTGGCGTGATCGTGCTGCGCTACCTATTCGACTACACCCCCGGCGAGATCTCACAAATGCTAGAAGAGCCCCGCGGGACGATCAACTCGCGAATGCGCCGGGCACTCGATCGACTCGCTGAGTCCGTCAACGCTCCTGCGAAGGAGGTGGACGAATGAACGAAGAAGAGCTCGAGAGGCAATTGAAGAAACTGCCGATTGAAAACGCTGACCAGGCCGAAGACAGAGCTTGGCTAGCGGTGAAGGCTTCATACGAAAGCCGAGAACGCGAAGGTCTTCGGTCCGGCAGTCGCTCGACGTCACGCCGGCTCGGTCCTCAAATCGTTGCTGCTCTCATTGCCCTCGTGGCGGGCGTATTCGTCATCAGCCCCGCCGGCGCCTCGGTCAGGGATTGGGTTGGAGATGCTCTCACCGATACTGCCCCTCGCCCGAGTTCCGCGTTGACTTCGCTTCCTTCGGGAGGACAGCTACTGGTCGAGTCGCCCAAAGGAAGCTGGGCCGTTGATGGCAATGGATCGCAGCGTCTTCTAGGTGACTATGTCGATCCGACCTGGTCGCCTCACGGACGGTTCATTGCCGCTGTAGATGATCACCAGCTTGTCGCGCTTGAACCGGGAGGGGACGTTCGTTGGGCAATCACTTTGCCCGACCGCCCGACCCTGCCGAGCTGGAATTCGCCGGACGGTTTTCGAATCGCCTACCTGGAAGGGAGCGACCTTCGAGTCGTGGCGGGCGATGGCACCGGCGACCGCCCTCTGGCCGAGGATGTTTCATCCGTCCAGCCTGCCTGGCGGGCGGGGCCAGCTCACACGCTTGCTTTTGCTTCGAGCCCCGACCGTGTGACAGCAATACGTGCAGACACCGGAGCGACTGAATTCAGCAGAGCCATCCGAGGTCGTATTACAGGACTCAAATGGACTGACGCTGGAGACCTCGTGGTTTGGTCTCCCCGCGGTGCCCAACTACTCGATGCGAAGGGCCGGTCGATCTGGTCTCTCGACCCACCGGAGGGCTCTTCGATCGTCGACGTTGCGGCTGCGCCCGGAAGCGAAAGCGACTTCGCAGTGCTCGAGTCGGGTCGTCGCTCTACCTTGGTACTCGCAGGACCGAAGGCGAAGCGCAAGGTCCTGTTCAAGGCCCCTGGCCGACTCGCTCAACCCACGTGGTCGCCGGGAGGCAAGTGGTTGATGGTTGCATGGCCCAATGCGGATCAGTGGATTTTCCTGAACCGCGACCAACCCTCCCGAATTAAGGCCTTCACCGGAATCGCCGAGCAGTTCAGTCCGGGGGCGACGAGCGCCGCTGCGTTTCCCCGTGTCGCCGGATGGTGCTGCTCAAGGGACCCCTAGGGCGCCGGGCCACGTATCAGTTTCATGAGGAAGAAACTGCTGCTCGCATGCGTCATAGCTGGATTGGCCTTGGTCGCCGGCTGCGGTGACAATTCCGAAGGGTCGAATGACTCGGGTGAGGTCGCTGCCCCGCCGAACTCGTTGGACAAGGACACGCCTGTGGTCGTGGGTTCGCACGGACCGGGGCGTGTCCGGGTCGCGTTGATGGCCCTGGATTGCCGGAACCCGCCGAACACGCTCGCTTGCGACCGGATCTGGGTGCAAGTCCAGACCGCGAAGAAGAAGGAACGGGTCAGCGCCGAGATCCTGAGGTGGTCAGCAAAGGCTTCGACCGGGTGGGTCTATGTTTACTCGACACCGAAAGACCGCCGCCTGTCGACACTCAGAACTGCCGAAGCTGTCAACGGTCCTCGTTGGGCCCAGCGGCTTTGGACCGGAACGATTCGAAACGCGGGAATCGGCTCCCTCCAAAAGCCCTTGGAAGGGAAGCTCCCCGAGGGTGCTGAACGCTGGGTGGGAAACAATCCGAAGATTCGAGCCGATTTGATCGTTACAACTCGAGGACCAAAGGGACCCACCTACTCGAAGAGATTCAGGAACGTTACCTTCATCGCGGGACATGGCTGACGATCTTTTAGTTTCAGCGAGCTACTGAAGGCAGAAGTCAACTCGGTTGACTCTGCCAAGAACTTTGCGATGGCTCCGGGGACCGCAGACCCTTCCCGGAGGGTATGAGGATCGCTCTGCGATGAACATGCTCCAAACCCGCACCGTCCCGTCGCAGTTGATCGCCCCTTTGCCTCCCATGAATAGGTCATCCGAAAGTTTCGGCCGGCCGATTACGCGGCCGCTGTAAGCAAAGTCCGAATATCTGCGATCGTCGCTTTTCGGCTGGACAAGCAGGCCCACGGCATTGAGCTTCACCGGAATCGCCCCGTTTCGACGTTTGAAGTGGAGAAATCTTTTTGGTGAGAAAGCAGTGAAGTGATCGACGCGGGTGAGACTCGGGACGATCGTCTGGGGAGCACCTATCGAAAACCATTCGAAACGCCCTTTGACAAGTGGGCGAATCGTCCGGAGACCAGGTTCAGCCAGAGCATTCGTGAACTGATCCGCAACCCGCGTGACAGACCGGAATGAACTGCACGGTGCCCCAAGGCTCTCATCCCCCGATTGGACCGCCTGCTGGGCGTCGACCGAAGCGACGCTGGTCGAGTTCCCGCACCCGAACATCGCGACCAAAATCGTCATCGCCATTGCTCCCGAGATGAGGCGTCTAGTAGTTCTCGCGTATGGCGATTCCAGCTGGCTCGCGACCTGATCGTCAGCACTATTGTGATTTGAAAGGTGTTTCACACTCGGTATACGCCAGAACGATCCCATCGGTTCCTGTTTACCCGAAATGGAACCGATTGACGGGGAGCGGCATAAATTGAGTGTGGATCTGGGAGCGAATAGGGAAGAGGATCACCTCACCCAGAGAGCCCTCGCCGGGAGCAAGGACGCTTTCGAGAGTCTGTTCAGGATTCACCACGCAAGCGCTCTCCGTGTCGCACGGTCATTTGTGAGGTCGGTCGATGACGCAGAGGACATCGTGCAGGAATCCTTCGTGAAGGCCTGGCGGGCGATGGACCGGTTTGATGCCGGCTCTCCTTTCGGTCCATGGCTCAGGACAATTGTTGCCAATGAGGCGCGTTCAAGCATCCGCGCGAGTGCTCGGCGGGACGCGGCCGGAAGCCGCCTGAAATTTCAACAGGGCCGGACCGACGCACCGGAGCTTTCCGTCGAAGACCCGCTCCTTGCGGTCGAAGCTCGCGACGAATTGGACCAGGCGATCGGAGCGCTGAGTCCTATGGATCAACGGGTCATCCGCCTTCGATACGAGCTGGGTCTCAGCGAATCTGAAATGGCAACGGAGCTCGAGGTCCCTTCCGGAACCGTGAAGTCAAGGCTGTCGCGGGCACTGGTGAAGCTCAAGGAGCATTTGGTAGTTGTGATCCTGCTCCTCGTCGCCATGGCAGCGGTAGCTGTGCCACCGGTCCGAGCCGCGATCGAGCGCGCAATCGGCATCACGGGAGCAGAAGAAGTGATCAGCGTTCCCCGCCTGCCCGAACACCTAAGCACGAGACCTTTTGACTGGGGACCCGTCGTAGACCCGGATGAAGCCGGAAGGTTGAATCCCTTTGGTTCTGACCTCCCAACTTTCCATGGCGCTCAGCCCGAGCTTCGGCTGCGAAGAGATCTCAACCGGCCGCTGCTCACGCTCATCTATGGCAGGGATACCGCCACGATTGTGAGTGGGAGTGGTCCATTGATCCTCGCCAAGTTGGTCCCAAGGGGTGCCGAGGTTCGGCAGGTGCAGATCCCTGGTGCGGCCGGACTGTGGATACCAGGAGGTCTGAGCCACGCTTTGGTGGCACTCGATTCGCATGGAAATTATGTCCCAGGACCGAAGACGCGAATCGATTCCGGCGTACTGGCTTTGGTGGGGCCCGATGGCCGTGACTACAGGGTGCAAACCAAACAGGGACTCAAACACGCACTCGATCTAGCCAGCACTCTTTACACGAGGTTGGAGAAGTAAACCGATAGACGGCGCTCGGGCGTATTGGACCGTGCGGTCAACGCGCCACTAAAATTGAGATGTGGTCAGGGTATTTCGGTCAGGGAGTTCCTTCTTCACGCTGCTTCTTGCTGCGGCGATCTTCTCTGCCGTCGGTATGCCTTCAACGGCATCCGCGGCGAAGCACGTGAAGTTGAAGGCCGGCGATGTGGTCTGGCTGAGAGGCAAGTCCGAAGCTTGCCGTATACGAGCGTATACGAGCGGATACGAAGCATCGATTGATCCAGCTTACGTGGCTACAAAGGTCCGATTTCCAGCAATTTCTCAAGCAACTTGCGCGACATTCTCATCCTAAGTGCAGGCTTTTCTCAGAATACTTGCGCGTTACAGCTGGATCGTCGAATCCATCAGGCGCAACCTTGCTTAATCGATATCGACTTTACATAACCGACATTATCGCGCATAGGGCGTGGATCCAGGACTGGCCCAGTTCGAGTGTGAAACGTCACCCAATGTCAGTGGAAACGACAACTGTTTGTCAGCTCAGACCGACATCGCGTGTCAGGGGCACTCCCCGAGGTATGGATCTTGGCACGTCGCGCGGACGCGTTCCCGCAGCGAATGAGGCGACTAGTGAGAAACTGAAGTCGGCGCGGAACCGAAGATTCGACGGGTTCCGGGTCCGACGTTTAGCCGGTCACCTACGTCGATTACGCGCTCTTGAGCGATGAGTCGATCAAGCCCGTCTTGGGCTCGATCAGTCAACTTTCGCCGGTGAGCCACCGTGAAGGTGTCGCCGTTAAATTCGCGACCGAGCATGTGACGCAGGACCGCGGTCTCGACTGCCTCAGGCGGGCAATCATCTCCGGTTCGACCAGGTTCTCCGAACCCTGAACCTTCGACTGCGACGACGTCAGGCAGATCTTGTAAGACTGGAATTGCGGAGGGCTTTCGGCGCCTCCCTCGTGTTGCCGGCAAACCAAGGGCTTTCAGAACATGGTCGTCGAAAAGTAATGCGCTTGTGACGTTGCTCTCTTGATAACTAGCTTTACATGCGATTTGGAACTCCCCCGCTATTTCGGACACCTAAAGGCTTTCAAACAAAAGCCACGAAAGACAGGTTCCGAAGATGCCAAGAACAAGAAACGCATACCCGGAGGAGTTCCGCCAGGAGGCAGTTCAGATGGTGCTCGCCGGCCGATCGGCCGGCGACGTTGCAAGCTCGCTCGGCTGCTCATCCCAGTCGATCGCGATCTGGGTCAAGAGATACGAACTTGACCAGGGGATTCGCAAGGACGGTCTGAATACCGCCGAGCGTGAAGAGCTCAAAAAGCTCCGAAAAGAGAACGTCAGGCTCAAGCAGGAGAGAGACCTGCTCAAACGAGCCGCGGCCTTCTTCGCAGCCGACCAGTGAGCGAAAAGTTCCGGATGGTCGAGGCGGAGAAGGCCCTGACCCCGGTGAAGGTGAGTTGCGAGCTGCTCGGGGTATCGAGGTCGGGCTACTACGACTGGGAGCGGCGAGCTCCCTGCCAGCGCGAGCTGGAAGACGCATGGATCACGGAGAAGATCAAGGAGATCCACCGGGACAACCGGGGCGTTTACGGCGCCCCGCGAATCCACGCTGAGCTCCGCATGGCCCACAACATCCGGGTCGGGCGAAAACGGGTGGCGAGGTTGATGCGTAAGGCCGAGATCTCGGGTCTGGTGAAGAAGAAGCGGGGCAAAACAACGATCAGCGTTCCTGGGGTTCGGGTGGCCGACGACCTCCTGCTCCGCGACTTCACCGCCACCGAGCCGAACACCAAATGGGTCGCTGACATCACCTATCTGAAAACCTGGCAGGGCTGGGTTTACCTTGCGGCTGTTCAGGACCTCTACTCGAGAAGGATTGTTGGCTGGTCGATGGCTGATCACATGCGAGCGGAGCTGGTGACTGACGCCCTCGAGATGGCGATCAAGCGAAGACGGCCGGACCCCGGGCTCATTCATCATTCCGACCAGGGAAGTCAATACGTCTCGCTCGCCTTCGGCCAGGCCGCCCGGATGAACGGGATCGCGAGGTCGATGGGCAAGGTTGGCACCGCCTACGACAACTCCGTCGCCGAGACCTTCTTCGCGACGCTCAAGAAGGAGCTGATCTACCGTAGAAAGTGGCCGGAAAGACAGGAGATGAAGACCGAGGTCTTCGAATACATCGAGTCCTTTTACAACCGCAAAAGACGCCACTCAAGGCTCGGCTGGGTTTCACCAGCTGAGTTCGAGGGGGAGGCATGCCTCCCCCTCGAGAGAGTTCACGCGCTAAGTTCACGCTGAAAGAGAAACCGTGACCGGATGAGCGGGTCAGTTCCACAGTGGGAATTCTGTCGTGCTGAACAAAGACGATGCCCGCGTCTTCAGCATCTCGGCGAACTCCAAAACATCAGTCGTTTACTGGTACCTGAAGCTCGAGTTCGTTCACCGCGGCAACCAAATCTCAATGGTCATCGACTCTGATGGATCTCCTCTAGTTGCTTCACCGCCGCCCCCCGGCCGCCCGGAGTACACATGGGCATGGTTTGAGCAGCCACCACGGCTGATGAGTGCAGAAGAGCTTGAATCAAAACTCAGCCAGAAAAGCTGAATTCGTCGTTCCCACTTGTGCTGGCACCGTCTCGCTGGGCCTATTCCCTCGCTAGCGCGCTGAGGAGGTCGGAAGATGGACAGTCAGATTTCAGCGGAGCCGATGGACACTTCTCCGATGAAGCGGCCCAAAGTCCACACCTGGCAGGTCCACGAATACGAGGATGAGGAGTTCGGTCCGATCTACGAACGAGGCGTGATCGTCGGACCGTTCGAGGTCATCCGGGAACAGACCCCGGGCGATCGCACGGTTCACATCTGGCTCGGACCGCTCGGAGCCCACATCTTCTGGCCGGATTTCTGGAAGTCCCGGCCGGATTGGCTTTGGCGTCCGAACGCGAAGCCTTAGGTCTACAAGTCGGGTTCACACGGAATGCACACTGCGGAGTGTCCATGATTTCCCTGACACAGGTGAAGCCGAATCAGGAGGTCTTGTTCTCACCTCCGAGTGCGTACTCCTGAACGTCTGCCTCTAGCGCTGCCTGGTCGGAATATTGGCCGGGCTTTGTGAACGTCTGTTTACCTTCGGCATCGAAGAAGACGGTCCCGGGGTAGCCGAAGGACAGGCCAAGGGAATCGTAGATGTCAGCGCCAGGATCTGAGTAACTCGGGTAGGGCACCGGGTTGTCTTTCAGGAAAGTTTCTGCCGATGCGGCATCGTCTTCGACATCAATGCCGAGAAAGGCCACCTTGCGTCCCAGGTCGGCGCTTGTTTGCTGGAAATGTGAAAACTCGTTTCGGCAGGGACCGCACCATGAAGCCCAAGCGTTAACGACCACTGGGTATCCCTTGAGTTTGGCTAGCCGGTATTCGAACGCATCCTGGCCTCCTTCAAGGAGATCATTCCCCTGAGCGTGGAGGGCCGCGAGAGGCGCGGGCGAGTTCGCGAGCTTCTTGGCGTAATCAGGCGGAGGTGCTGGGCTGTCCTCGGAACCGCCGCAGCCCGCCGCAAGTAAGGCTGCGCCGATTGCGCCAACCAGCAGACAAATCTTGATTTTCGATGTGAAGGCAGTCTCCCTGTCGATGCTCGGTTTCACGATCAAGAGCAAACCGAGTCTCTCGCCGTCAAACTTTACTCGACCGCGAAAACCCCTTGGGCTCGACCGATGGTCGCCTAGAATGGCCCCATGGGGCTATCTCACGAGACCGGGAAGGTCGTCGATCGGGTGGATGTGGACGGTGAAGCTCTGATCCTCTTTTGGAGGGATGAACCTTTCCCGGCAGTCGTCTGTTCTTCGCGCTTTCCCGGTTGGCTCGGCGACGCCAATGCCGAAGCATGCGTCTTCGTCATCGGGGAAAAGGAGCCAACCTGGGTTCTGGCGGGCCGTACCGGGCCGGGATTCGCTCCCGAAGGAACAGCGCGAGTTCGCGTCAAGTCTGAAAACTCAGATGCGGCCGTGGATACTTTGGTTTCTAGCGCTTGGCTCCTGCCACTCCCCTCAAACATCGATTGGGACGGGAGCGTCCTCTCGTATTGGGATGAAAACGAGACTTGCCTTCTGCGAGGCAACCCCGGAGAGTTAGGCGTTTTGAAGCCTCAATCGGATCAGGCTTCCCCTGGCGGCGCCGACTTTTCCGGGTATGCCCCTATCGAAACCCAGTAGCTCCATCCGGCGACACGGGACGAGCAGTGAACCTCTACCCGCTCTGCCCTTGTCCAGACCTGCCTCAAGTTCTTATCTGACCCTGATGATGGCCCTTGCGCGTTTCGTGCTGATGACGTTCGAGCCCGTCTTGAAATTGAGAACAATCTTCTCACCTGGGATCGCCTTTTTATCGACCTTTAGCTTGAACCTTGGGGTCTCGGACTGGCCGGGAAGAAGGTGTCCTCGGGCGCAATCGTCGTCCCAGTTCAGGTGTTTCACGTCGTCTATGCACACGGCCAGAGAGCGGATGGGCGCTTGACCGGTGTTCTTGACCCTGACCTTGAAAGCGACCACCTGACCGGGTCTGGCGAACTTGATCTTCGGTTTCACCCGCACAGGTCCAAGGGTCCCGACCTGCGTCACGCAGTTCGGGGGTGTGCCACTCGTACCCGCAGGGCAGATCCCCTCGATCGGACCCCCGGTGATGTGGATCGAATCATCGGCGAGATCCAGGTATCCGACCGTGCCGCGTTCGCTCTCGAAGCCAATGTGGGCATCCCTCACGTGGGCCGGACCCTCTTCGCCCAACGGGGCCTCCGTTATCCGGACCGGACCCGACTGCTCCACGAAGGCCTGGTAGAACTTTGAGGTTGCTGCAGGCAACCTGTTCCTCACGATGAGGAAGTAGCCGGTTTCGGGTTCTTTGCGAAGCGAGCCGGCGCACACGATGACCCCAAGGTACTTCGGGGGGTTTGACCAAGCCGCACTCCACACGTTCGTACCATGTGTGATCGGGACATGTCCGTCACCGCAAGCTGCCTCCCTGATCACCCCCGGCTCCGGCGGCGCAGGAGGCGGCACATACGACTCCGGTTCCGCTGAAGCGAATCCCACTTCTCCAAATGGCTGATCCGGAATCGAGGCATTCGCGCTCGGGGCGGCAACTGTGAACGCTGTCGCTATCGCGAGCAAAGCAAAGAAGGTGGCTAGTGAAGAGACGAACCTAAAGATGAAATATTCCCGAGTTCTGCTGGAAGCATTTTTCTGGCTGATGCTTACATAACCCCTGTGCCCAGAGTTGATGCGGTCTTACCCATCCCCGGGGAAATACTGGCTTTCCACGGGACCGATCGCGGTCGCATCGGGTCGGGAGGACCGTAGTGGCAAGCCGAGCAAACATGCTCGCATTCGGTGGGGTTCGTTATGCGACGCTCGAGAACTAGCAGCTCAACGGCGGCCGACAGCGCAGCTCGAAAGGATGTCGAGGCGGTCCGACTGGACTTCTTCCTCGACACCTGGTCCGCAGTTGATCGCATCGGCGAAACCATCACGCTCGATGAAGGAGTCGGACCCCGGGCCGCCGAACAATTCGTCCCGGCCGGAATCCTCAGTGCGATTCGTATAGCCACCGATCACATCGTTTCCGGTCCCGCCGAAGACGGTGTCGGTTCCCCGCCCCCCGGTCAGGTTAGTGTCGACACCGGTGCCGCCATCGTCACCCCCGAGACCGCGAATGCGGTCCTTGCCCGGTCCACCGTCAACCTCGTCCCGCCCGGGAGTACCAATAACCACATCGTCGCCGGATCCAGTGTGAAACGTCCCCCTAATGCGCCCCGCACTCCCTTTACTGGAGATCGTGCTTTCCGCCGAGATGAAATCGTCTCCAGGCCCGGACAGCATTATCAATGGGGCCAGGCGCATCGTCGTCAAGAGCTCGGGTTCGTCGTCTGGACCACGACCCTCGCCGTTCAGGTCAACCGCCATCGTGTCTTTACCCTGTGAAACGGCGACCTCGTCGGCCGAATCGCTCCCCAGAAACACGAAAGGCGCTTTACGTCTGTCGTTCAGCCGCGCGCCTGAAACCGTGATTTCGATAGCCGAGTCACTGTCCTCCGGGGTCGCACCCGGTCGAAATGCTCCATTTTCGTGGCTGATGACCATTCCGGTGCTCCAGCGCTCTGGGGCTCTGACGCTGATCCGATCTACATTGTCAACGGTGGGCACCCTACCTTCACAGTCCTGCTCCGCCAGGTAATCGTCCCGGTAGACGATTCCGATCCGGGAGGTGAATTCCACGACCAGCCGGCGTCTCGATCGCTCGAGTACCAGCCCCCTGTTGCCCGGCCTCACGATGAGAACGTTGCCCCTCGGCCCAAGAACTCCCGCAGCTCTGTATTCGCAGCCTCTTCCGCTGCTCGCAGCATCCGCGGCAGACGCCAGGGAAAACAAAACGAGCGCAGTTACAAAAAAGAAAGCAACAATGGACGACGGGTTCAGGCCATGGTCCCCACGGGATCGAACAGTGACTGGATACATGAAACTTCCCCTCTTGGACGCCTCTTCAAAGACTGGAACCCTGGCATTTCACTGTCTTGATCGGACCGAACTTATCGATGTCCGTCTGGAACTTCAGGTAAGCGCGAATGACCTTGGTCTTCGTGTGAAAACGCTTGGAGACTTTCAGCACAGACTTGCTCTGTTCGAAGCTATCGGTGATCGCGGCGGCTTTCCGTACATCGCCGCGACCGAACACAGCCTCCTGGAGGTCGGCTCTGACGAGGTCGTCGCGGCCGACCGGCCGGAGCAGATCGACGACCGCCAGATATTCGGAAAGAGTCGTGCGCTTTCTGAATCGCGAATCTTCGACGTAGATCCCGATGGTCTGGCCCCCGGAGATGAGCGTGACTTCCCTGTTCCCACTTCCGTCGAAGTGCGGCAGGGCAACGAGTGCGCCGCGGTGGCGCATCAGGCCCGTATACCTGCCGTCCTCGAGGAGCGCGTTAAAGTCGTATCCGCAAGCCTCGTCCGATTCCAGGTCGGCAAAGTCGATCGGGCAATCGCTGAGCCTGAACTTTCCGCAGTCGTAATAGGCGAGTTCTTCGCCGTCAGCGGTCGGAAAAGTCAGGATCTTTCCCCTGTATTCCGGACCAAGCCAAAGCCGCGGCCAGCTGGCCTGTTTCCCGTCGATCACGGGGTGAAGCGAAGGGAGAGGCTCCACCAGTGCCGGACGGTCGGTCGCTCCGCAGGCGCCGGGGCTCGAATCTGTGCCGGCGACCGGGGACCAGTTCGGGTCCGCGCTGGCTGGCGATCCGTTGGTGAGCCAGGTCAGGCAATCCCCGGACGGCTCGACTGAATAGATCTCGAAAGCAACGCCATACGGAGCCGGGAAGTTCCGGTCGCTCCCGAACGCGATCCGGGAACCGTCCGGTGACCAGTCGGCTCCGACGATGGTCCCGGACTGATGGCCGGGTCGGACCTTTCTCTGACCGGAGCCATCGGCCTCAGCTGTATAGAGCTTCGACTGAAATTCGCAGCTGCTCTCTTCACATTGCTCGCCCGTCCTGTCCCGGTCGCTGAGAAAGAGGATCGACTTTCCGTCCGGAGACCAGCGACCCTGTTCCGCCGCACGCACCACTCTCTTTGCCTTGCCGGTATCCGGATCCACCACCAGGAGGTCGGATCCCTCACCCTTCAGGAGTTCTCTCGTGACCAGCAGCCGGCCGTCGACCGGTGATGTGTCGATATCAGCGAAGAGCCCGTCGTCTCGTTGGTAACGCTTCTTCCGGGTCCGTTTCGAGCGGGCGGTCACGATCGTTTTCAGGCCCGAACCGTCCGGCCTGATCGAGCGCACCTTCGACACCCACCTGGTTTTACGGGATGACATGAGAGATTCGTCCTGCGTGAAGATGATGCGTTGCCCGTCCTGACTCCAGGCGGCAGACTTGAACCAGAACTGGGGTCCGAGCCGTTTCCTGGATTCGAGCCGATTCGAGGTGGTGACCGTCTGGGCCTTCGACCCGTCCATCGACGCGACCATGAGCTTCAGGACTTCTCCGTCTTCGTCGTAGTCGCCTTCCCGAAGGAAAAGGAAGCGTTTCCCGTCAGGCGAGACCCGAGGAGCACCGTCCCATTCCTCGTCGTACTCACCGAGCGACTTCGAGTGGTACGTCAAAGGGCGGCGATCGGAGCCGTCCGCGTTGATGGCAAAGATCTGCGTTCCGTTGACGTAGGCGATCCTCCCCTTCTCGGCCGGCTCGGCAGCGAGAGCCGGAGCGACCTGAAGGCACGCCAGAAGCGCCACCGTTGCGAAACTTGTGGTGCCTGCGATTCGAACCCTGAAACGAACCTTTTGCACGAACATCTCCCCGGTTGCGGCTGCGCATTCCTTCGCAGCACAACGCGATGGTATCGGAGTCTTCGGTGCATCCAAAGGTTCGCGACGGCCTGTAGGCAAACTTTGAAACCTCGGCAGGGCCAGAGCCAAACTGACACGCGGTGTCGCTAAATATGACGTTTCAACGACGTTTCACATCGAGACGTGGAACGTGTGTGCCGCGACACGAAACCTGCACTCCTCACCCCGCCCGCCGGTAGCGGAGGTGCGTGGCGAGTGGAGCACCTCGACCGGCTCGAACCCGAGGGACTCGACTCCGGCGACGAAGCCGTCGAGCGAGATCGACATATGGCAGGTGGTGTCTGACATCCGCGTCCTCCAAGTAATTGCGATGTGCAAGCGTCGGCACCGTACCGCACGGGAAAGGTGGTGGCAAGCCGCAAGGACCATCTACGTCATGGCGACCTGTCGAGGTGACACCGTTGCCGTTCGTTGTCGCCGCAGTGTCATTTCGGTGACGTTATACAAAAGTGTGCCACTGTCGGTGTTACACTGAGTTCATGCCCACGAAATTGCGCAGGATTGCTGTTACCGAGGACCCAGAGCTCGCCCAGGCCCTGTCCAGGGCGTCGAAGGAGCTTCCCGGGCTAAGCGATGCTGCATTAGTCAAGGAACTCGCCCTGCGAGGTGCGGGAACGCTGCCCGTCAACGGTTCCGACGAGCGAATCGCTCGGATTATCGCCAAGACGGGCGCCAAACCCGCTCGCGGAGACATACGTGAGTACTTGCGCAACAACCCGCCCGGCGAGCCTGATCCAGAAGATCCGAACAAGCTTTCACGAATTTTAGATGAGATGCGTGAGGACAAGATTTGATGGAATCTTTGCCCCCCGCGGTCTATTGCGATACGTCTGCGCTCGCCAAGCTCGTGTTCGACGAACGAGAGAGTGGTGAGTTCGCTGCGTTCGTCGACCGGTCTTCTGGTCAGTTGGTTTCCAGCCAGTTCGGAGAAATCGAGTTGATGCGTGCCGCTGGTCGAATCGACAGTGAGACCGTCGATTCTGTGCTCGAAATTCTCGCCCAGACGATCCTGCTTCCCATGACCAGTTCGATCCAGCTTCGAGCGAGCTACGTGAGGCCACCACTACTTCGCAGCCTCGACGCGATACACCTCGCCACCGCCATGGAGATTCTGGTCGACCTCGAATGTCTGGTCACATACGACAGGAGACTCGCTGAAGCAGCCTCCGAAGCAGGTCTCAAGGTTGTGTCGCCCGGAGCGCAGCCAGTGTGAGGTCGTTTCAGGACGAAGCGATCCCCTCCCTCCTGTCCAAGCACGACCTCTTCGCCCAGGTACCGGCCGGCACCGGCGAAGAAGCCGCGTACGCGCTGACCGTGATCGAACGTGTCGTCAGCGATGGTCCGACCTACAACCCGACGGCATTGATTCTGGTTCCGACACGTGAACTGGCTATCCAGGTCCATGAAGTGATCTTCCAGCTCTCCTCGCGCGGCGCCGTGGCCAACGTTCTCGGGGTCTTCGAGGGCAAGCCGATCACCAGCCAGATCGGACCGCTTAAGCACGGCGTCGACATCGTTGTCGGTACCCCCGGCCGTGTGCTCGAACATGTGAAGCGGAAGACCCTCCGCATCGAGCAGCTCAAGATCCTGGTGCTGGATCGGGCAGACGAAATGCTCGACCAGGGCCTCGGCAGAGAACTCGAGGTGATCATCGGTGAAACACCTAAGAAGACCCGCCAGACAGTGATCTTCTCCTCGTCGATTCCTCAGCGAGTTGTATCGATGGCCCGAGACCATCTCCGCGACCCCGTCCTCATCGGGATTGAGCCCGAAGCATTGGAGTTCGACTCGACCGCGGACGCCCCGAGGCTGGATCTCACCAACCTCTACTTCGGCGCCGGCAAAAGCGCCGGCGTCACCCCGCGGGACCTTGTCGGTGCCATCACCAATGAAGGCGGCCTGATCGGCGAGCAGATCGGAGCGATCAAGATCAAGGAGAACTTCTCCCTCGTCGCCGTGCCCGCAGAAGCAGCCGACGACATAGTCAGGAAGCTGCGAACCAGCCGCATCAAGGGTCGCAAGGTGACGATCCGCCTCGAGCGTTTCGGGTCGAAGAAAGCGCCACGTCCGCGTTAGTCAGCGGATCCGGTGCATCCGATTCGAAGCAATCCCCGTATTCATCTCAAGTTCACTCGACCAGGTAACCCGGTTGATAGTGTTTTCCGAAGTACCGATCTAGCCCGGTTTTGTCACGAAATACTTTGACAGCCCCCCTTTGTTCGAACGCGACGTTCACCGTTCACGGTCGTCGTGTGGGCGCGGTGCTCGCTTTCCACGATGGTTACGAAATGGGCTACATCATCGGCGCGATCGAGCGCCGAATCGGCAGCCTCCAGGAACTGGCCCCCGAGTGAATCCGGTCGCCAACGCAACCGACGCGACTGAACTGCTGGCCGCGTCCCGGCGTCGCACACTCGACCTGATCGAGAACGTGCCGACCGCCGACCTCGAGCGTGTACTCAGCGAGCCGATGTCACCGCTCGTCTGGGATCTCGCTCACATCGCTTCATATGAAGACCTCTGGATCGGCCACCGCTACGGTGGTCTTTCGCTTCTCCACCCCGAACTCGCGGAGATGTACGACGCCTTCGAGACGCCACGGGACGTGCGGGCCGAGCTGCCCCTCCTCGACACCGCCGAAGCGGTCGATTATCTCGAGCAGGTGCGCGAACGTGTGCTCGACGTCCTCGATGAAAAGGGCCCGGGAGACGGCGGCCTGGTCGAACTGGTCGCTTTCCACGAGTTTCAGCACACTGAGACGATGAGACAGGCGATGGCCCTCGCCGGCGAGCTGCCTGCCGGCGAACCCCCGACCGAAGGTCCCTGGGACGAACTTCCGGACGGTGGTGAATGGATCGACCTCGCCGGCGGGTCCTTCCTCCAGGGCGCGACCGGTGAAAGCTTCACCTATGACAACGAGCGGCCGCAGCACGAGGTGACTATCCCGGCGTTCCGTATCGCACGGCGTCCTGTTTCCAACCAGGACTGGCGCGGCTTCGTGGCTGATGGCGGATACGAACGGCCGGAACTCTGGAGCGACGAAGGCCGCTCGTGGCTGAAGGAGAAAGCAATCACCGGTCACGTCGACTCCGAGGTCGCTCCCCCACTCGCCCCGGTCAGTCGGATCTGCTGGTTCGAAGCCGACGCCTTTGCCCGGTACGCCGGCCGCCGCCTGCCCACCGAGAGCGAATGGGAGCACGCCGCGCGCTCGGGAGAGCTCGAACTCATGGGCGAGGCGTGGGAATGGACTTCTTCCGGCTTCGAGCCGTATCCCGGTTTCGAGGCATACCCCTATCCCGAATATTCCGAGGTGTTCTTCGGCGGCAACTTCTTCATGTTGCGCGGAGGCTCGTGGGCCACGGATCCCCTGATCAAGACCAGCACGTTCCGCAACTGGGACCTTCCCCAGCGGCGGCAGCTGTTTGCCGGTCTTCGTCTTGCCACCGACCCCGAGGAGCCCTCACCTTGAACCCCGCGACAGTTGCTGAATCGATCACCATCCAGGATCTGAGTGGCCAGAGCAACGGCTCCGAGCTGGCAGAGGACGTGCTCGACGGCCTGACCCGTCCGCTCAAGGAGCTGCCGCCGAAATACTTCTATGACGCGGCCGGCGCCCTGCTCTTCGACCGCATTTGCGATCTGCCCGAGTATTACCCGACGCGGACCGAAGCGGCGATCCTCCGCCGAGACGCCGCCGAAATCGTCGCCCGCACCGGCGCGACCGAGCTGGTCGAACTCGGCAGCGGTTACGCGACCAAAACCCGGATTCTGCTTGAGGAGATGGACGCTGCCGGGAACCTTCGCCAGTACGTCCCGATCGACGTCACCGATGAGGTTGTCCGTGGAGTCGCCGCCAGCCTGGTCGACGAATACCCTGCGCTCACCGTTCACGGCATCATCGGAGATTTCGAGCGCGACCTCGAACACATTCCGGAGGCCGAGGGTCCTCGCGTGGTGGCTTTCCTGGGTGGCACCCTGGGCAACTTTACGCCCGGCGCCCGCCGGCGTTTCCTGCGCGACCTCGGCGACCTTCTCCGACCACAGGATCATTTGCTGATCGGGCACGACCTGGTCAAGGACGTCGCCATCATCGAGGCTGCCTACAACGACTCGGCCGGCATCACCGCGGCGTTCAATCGCAACATCCTTAAAGTGGTCAATCAGGAGCTCGATGCGAACTTCGATCCCGAGGCCTTTGAGCACGTCGCCTTCTTCGACCGCCGTCACGAATGGATCGAAATGCGCCTTCGGGCAACCCTGGAGATGGACGTCTCGGTCCGGGCGCTTAACCTCGACGTCCATTTCGACGAAGGCGAAGAACTGCGCACCGAGATCTCGGCCAAATTCACGCGCGAGCGCCTGACCGCCGACCTCGATGCCGCGGGACTCGTCCTCGACGACCTGCTGACCGACTCAGACGACCTCTACGGCCTCTCCCTCTCCCACCGCGAAGCGCTGAGCTAACAACGGATTCTCCACCCGCCCCCCTAATACGGCACGAGATCGCTCGTCTGCCCGACGCCAGGCGCACGGTCAAGCCCGGCGGCGGGACCCCGAGAGCGTTCGGAAGGCCGCGAGCACAGATGATCCGAGAAGGGGTACCGTTAAGGAACGCCGAACCAAGCGCCAACTAGCCGAGATCTGGCACCACAGGCTATGTTGATTCACCCGCCCCGAGCCTCGCCAGGAGCTCACTGACTTCAAGGTCTTTGACCGCACCGGCCAAGGTGCCGCGTACAGCTGGAGGCAGTCGCTCGAAGACGTCCAGACCGAAGCCCTCCTTGTCGAGTTGCTGTAAACGCTCTTGTCGAGCCAAGTCATCGCCCTCCCGCGCTAGTGAGAGCGCAACCCGCACTTGGTTTGCTCGCTCGGGATCAGAGAACTTGAGGTATCGCTGGGTAGTGGTCAAATGTTCATGACCAAGTTGTTCCTGGACGGTCGGCAGGAGTGCTCCTCCCCGAATCAGCCTGATCGCGTAGGAATGCCGCAGGGCATGTGGGAAGACCCAGGACTTCTTGGTCTTTGCCCGGTTTTGTGGATCGCGGGTCTCAATGAAGACCCCAGCCTTTTGGGACAGGGTCTTCATTTTGCTCCGAACCTGGCGAGTGCTGAGTTGACTGCCGCGCCAGGCAGCGCCACGGTTGCCGCTGGCCGCTCGATTGAGGAGAACGGGAAACAGGAAAGCAGGCCGTCCGGGATCATCGCCTTCCTTTCCAGGTGACTCGTTCACGGTTGGTCGGTCCGGATCTGCGATCCAGCCCTCGATCAGGCTCCAGAGCTGAAAGTCGATCGAAACGAAGCGCTCCTTGCCGATACCCGCCGCCGGCGCTACGCCATCGACTGACTTCTTTTCACCCTTGCCGTGGCGTACTCGAATCCAGTAGTCATTCTCGGCTGCGGACTGGATATCGCTCGGCAGGAGCGCACAAGCCTCGGCGCAGCGAAGGCCACCGTCGAACATGACCGCGAGCAGCACCCGATCGCGCCGGCCTGCCGGGGTCGAGGGCAGAGCTGCCACCAGCTGTTTGAACTGCTTGTCGTCGATCGACTTCATCAGACCTTTCAGCCGGTTCAAGCATTTCCCGTTCTGGCCACCATCTGCCGACTCTATACCTATTCTGTACCTTATCGGTATAGGTGATTTATAGGTCAACGTTATGAATAGGGGGAAAAGTGATAGGGTTTCCTCGTCCGCCAATGAAAATCGGAACGGAGGCACTCATGGCCGGTCGACCAAAGACAACGAGACAGTGCACCTACGACTGGGATTCCTTTCTGACAGGCGGTTTACAACGCCTCTACTGGGACCGGGACTTCATGGTTCCACCCGAGAGTTTCCGAGTTCAGGTGCTCCAGGCAGCCAAGCGACGTGACGTCGCCGTGTGGACTCGCCGGATTCGCGATCCGAAGCGTCCTAAATCGCATGGTAGGAGCGTTGTAGAGTTTCAGGCCTACCCAGATTGTACCTACGCCCAAGGACCGCCGGAGCCTTGAAAGCAATCTGCCCTATTCGCCTTATACATAGCTGGTAATTAGCTGAAACCGGTTCCAAGCGCCGACTTTGGACTTCGATTTCCGCTGTATCTGGTCCTCCGTCGAAACCGCCCGATTTCGTCCATTTGATACGGCTACCCCCTGGACCCCTGATCGCGGTGGAACGCGAGATTCTTCCGGAGCTCTATGATGAAACTCTGGGGATGCTCCAGATACATCAGGGCAATGGGTACATCGCACAAACAGCCACCAGTGTGCTCGCAGTTCTCGGTCTGGTTGCGACCGGACTCGGCTTGGCGGTCCTCCCCGCTTCGGTCAGGGGTCTCAGCTTCTCGGGCATGTCGCTGGTTCCGATCGAGGATTCTCCCAGCGTGACAATGCTCGCCGTCTACCGTAAGGGTTCGCGCTCTCCTCAGCTGGAGGCCTTTCTCAACCAGCTCCGGAGTGGCCCGGCTGATCCCGGAGGTTCGATTGCCGGCTAAGCAGACCATCGAGATTCGGCCGGCCGGACCGTTCCGGCTGGACCTGACGGCATGGGTGCTTCGCCGCAGAGGCCACAACCAGATCGACTTCTGGGACTCCAACTCAGCGAGCTACCGGCGCTCCCTCGTCCTCGACGACACCCCCTCCGTACTGGTCGTCAGCCAGTCAGGTGAGCCAGACGCAGCCGTCCTTCAGGTGACGGTGTCGGGGGCAATCGCTGGAACTCACGCACTGGAAGAAGCCCGCTCGGCTCTCACCCGGATCCTCGGACTGAACCTGGATATGTCCGGCTTTGAACAGATGGCAGCATCCGACCCTGACATTGGTTCAATCGCAAGTCGCATGGGCGGAGTCAGGCCACCGCGACTTCCGTCCGTGTTCGAAGCCCTTGTCAACGGGGCGGCCTGTCAGCAACTGTCATTGGAGGTGGGCATACACCTCCTCAACCGGATCACCACCAAATTCGGCCTTCCCATTGAAGGTGCCAGCGGGGGCGAACCGGCTTTCCCCGGACCGGAGGAACTTGCAAGCGTGGATCCCGAGGAGATCAAACAGCTGGGATTCAGCTTTTCGAAAGCGCGGACTATCGTCGAAGCCGCCCAGACGATCGTCACCGGTGACCTCGATCTGGAGGGAACGGAATATCTCGATGACAGTGATGCCTTCGAAGCCCTTACCTCACTCTGGGGCATTGGCCGCTGGACGGCTGAGTACGTGATGCTCCGGGGACTCGGACGGGTACATATCTTTCCCGGGGACGACATTGGTGCTCACAACAGGTTGAGGCAGCTCCTCGATCTCGACGGTGAGTTGGCCTACGAACGGGTTCAGGACCTCGTCTCCCGTTGGAGCCCTTATGCCGGCCTGGTCTACTTTCATCTGTTGCTGGACTCGCTCGCGAGAGATGGAGTCATCAAGCCTTAGCCTGAATCCACCGTTTCCATCCGACCCGTTTAGCAAAATGACCTCCTGAAAGGGCTTGATAGCGACTGATTCCAGCAGTCGCGGCCCGAGTCAGGAGGTCACCCAGATGGTGAAGCATTCGAGTCCGGTTCGCAT